>JANMEE010000126.1:0-9437 GCA_031376645.1 Dolichospermum sp. OTE_75_concoct_329_sub
TCCCTGTTCCCTGTTCCCTGTTCCCTGTTCCCTGTTCCCTGTTCCCTGTTCCCTGTTCCCTGTTCCCTGTTCCCTGTTCCCTGTTCCCTGTTCCTTATCCTCAAGTCAATTCAATTTGAGAATCATCACCAATTAAAAAACGTAATGCTTTAGGGCGACGGGGGGCAATAGTTAATTGGGCGCGTTGTCCAATTAAGCTATCAATAATCCGTTGCTGAATTCCAGTGATTTTAGCACCTTCTAAAACTACACTGTGTTCTAAATCTGTTTCTATGAGTGTTGAATTGTCGGCGATACTACTATAAGGACCGATAAAACAATTTTCTAAATAACAATTATCACCAATTACCACAGGTCCACGAATTGTACAGTTGATAATTTGAGATTTAGCCCCAATTTGTACTCTTCCTGTAATCTGGGTTTTGGGATCAATATCGCTTAAAATTGATGTTTTTAAATAGGTATCTAGAATTAATCGGTTAGCTTCTAATAAATCATCTTTCTTACCTGTATCTAACCACCAACCGTCAACATTACAAGCTAAAACTTCTTTTTCTTGAGCTATTAAACATTGAATAGCATCAGTAATTTCTAATTCTCCTCTAGCTGAAGGTTTAATCAGAGAAATCGCCTCATGGATAACTGGTGAGAAGAAGTAAACCCCTACCAAGGCTAAATTTGAAGGGGGAATTTTGGGTTTTTCAATTAACTGTAATACTCTGCCTTTTTCATCTACCTTTGCCACCCCAAAAGCACTGGGATTTGTGACTTCATGCAACAGAATTAAAGCATCTGGTTCTTGTTGGGTAAATTTAGCTAAAAATGAAATTAAATCCCCTTTTTGAATGAGGTTATCTCCCAAATACATCACAAATGGGGAATCTTTTAAAAAAGGACGAGCAACTTGAACAGCTTGGGCTAATCCTGCTGGTTTTTCTTGTAAAATATAGGTGATGTTAACACCGAATTTTTCGCCATTTCCGGTTTTATTCTTGACTTCTTCCCCTGTTTCTGGGCTGATAATAATACCAATATCAGTAATCCCCGCAGCAGCCATTTCTTCAATGCCGTACCATAAAATAGGTTTATTGGCAACTGGCACAAGTTGTTTTGCTCCTGTATAAGTTAAAGGGCGTAATCTTGTACCTTTTCCACCGGATAAAATCAGTGCCTTCATAGAGCTTTTTCCTGTAATTCTTTTAACATTAATATTAATCTTTGTCGCCAATGGGGAGGATGAGTTCCCAAGACTTTGGATATTTTCTCACAAGCGAGGACAGAATAAGCCGGACGTTTGGCCGGTGTGGGATATTCGGGGGTGGTAATAGGGATAACTTGGTTAATTTTTAAGAGAAAACCGAGTTTTTCTGCTTCTTCAAAGATAGCTATGGCAAAGTCATACCAACTAGCTACACCACTATTTGTGTAGTGATAAGTACCTGCGAGTTCTAGAGTTAATTGGGGAATAATTCGGGTAATTGTTAAAGCTATATCTTTTGCCCAAGTCGGACTACCAATTTGATCTGCAACTACTCTCACTTCTGGTCTTTCTTTACCAACTCGTAACATGGTTTTAACAAAGTTACTTTTTCCATAAGTTCCATAAACCCAAGCTGTACGGAGAATCATATACTGAGAACAAGCTGTTTGAATTGCTATTTCTCCCGCTAATTTTGTTTGCCCGTATTCACTCACTGGATTGGTAATATCGTTTTCTTTATAGGGATAATTACTGTTGCCATTAAATACGTAATCTGTGGAAAGATGAATTAAGAAACTTCCTAATTTTTGACTTTCGTCAGCGATAATTTGCGGGGCTGTAGCATTGATCGCTGTCGCCAGTTCTGGTTCAGTTTCGGCTTTGTCTACTGCGGTATAAGCAGCGGCGTTAATGATGATTTCTGGTTGGGTTTCTCTGATAATTTGGCGTAAGTTATCAGCTTGGGTTAGGTCTATTTGTGGACGGGTAACGGCAATAACTTTGTAGTTAGAGGAAAGCGTGTTTTGTAGTTCTGTCCCAACTTGTCCGTTACTACCTATTAGTAATATTGATTTACTCATAAACTTCGGCGTTTTTAAATGTTTGAGCGTTACTATCTTTGGCTGATAAAATTGGTGGTGTTTTTAAAGGCCAATCTATAGCTAAATCTGGGTCATTCCAAAATATTGCGCGATCGCTTTTTGGTACATAATAATCTGTAGCTTTATATAGAACTTCGGCAATTTCTGAAAGTACGAGAAAGCCATGAGCAAAACCTGGTGGTATCCACAATTGGCGTTTGTTTTCGGCACTAAGTTCATAACCTACCCATTGTCTAAATGTAGGGGAGTTTTTCCTCACATCTACCGCAACATCAAAGATTGTCCCAACAATGGCGCGGACTAGTTTACCTTGAGGTTGGATAATTTGATAATGTAATCCTCGCAGCACATTGTATTCAGATTTTGAGTGATTATCTTGGACGAAGTTGGCTGTGATTCCCAGTTTTTCTGTGAATATTTTTTGATTGTAGGATTCCAAAAAAAAGCCCCGTGAATCTTGAAATACTCGGGGTTCTAAGAGGAAGATATCAGGAATAGAGGTGGAGATAATATTCATGAAGTGGTTGAAGATTTTAAATAACACTTGTAATAATATCATTATTGAGAGATTTAGATCCCCGACTTCTTCAAGAAGTCGGGGATCTTTGTCTTCATTTTATTTATATAAAAATGTGATTTCTTTAATGTGAGGATTGAAACTAGCTCCAGTTCGATTGGTAAAAATCCACAAAATACAGCGCCCACAGTCTCGCATGATTCGTAGTAGAGATTCTGAATGTTCTCCCAATAAAGGCACAGCAAGAGATTCATTCTAAATTCTAAATTCTAAATTCTAAATTCATAAGAAAGCGGTACTAGCTTCTAGAACTGTTCCCACCAAACATACCCCAGCTAAATTTGCACCATTTAACTTAACGGCATCTAACTCAGCACAGAGTAAATTCGCTCCTGTTAAATTCGCTCCTGCCAAATTTGCTGCTCGTAAATCAGCTTCTTCAAGATTCGCTTCAATTAATAAAGCACCTTGTAAATCAGCACCACTTAAATCAGCACCTTTGAGATTAGCCCCAGTCAGATTAGCACCACGTAAGTCCGCACTGCGTAAGTCAACTCCTTGCAAATTTACATTCCTTAAATTAGCACCACTTAAAAAAGCACCTGCTAAAGATGCATCATTAAGAATTGCCCCCATTAAGTTACTACCTCGCAAATTACTACCGCGTAAATCCGCACTTGTCAAGTTGGCTTGCATCAAGTTTGCACCCACAAGGTTAGCTCGCAAGTCAGTTTCTTGCAGGTTAGCCCCCATTAAATTTGCACCTGCAAAATGGCCACCTTCCAGTTGAGAACCAGTGAAGTTAGTTCCCACCAAAGTAGCCCCTGTTAAATTTATCTTCCTTAAATCTAGGTGAGATAGATCCTCATCTTCTAAATTTGCACCGGGAAGTTGTTTGTTAGGTCCAATCATCTGTAACTTTTCATTCATTTGCTGTAAATTGAAATTTGTTCACTACTTTTGCTGTGACTATCCCAACGGGAATCAAGTAACCATAGTCCACTGCTGACTTTAGGTGTCATGATGGGTAAATCAAGTCCTTGCTGTAAACCCATAACTAATAACGTTAAGGTATCTACGAGTTTAGGATCAAAGCGGGTAGATTGTTGTTTTCGGCATTGATCCAAAGCCTGAGAAAATATCTCTGTTCCGCCTTTATTCGAGTATTTATACTGATTAACTTGGAACTGGAATTCTGATATCAAAGACAAAATTCGTGATTCCAAAGGAATATCATCAGCAGCTAAACCAGCGGGTTCACCTGTGCCATTCCACCATTCGCTTTGGTGGGTAATAATTTGAGCTATAGCCCGTAATCGTGGCATTATTCGTAATGCTTGCGCTCCTGGGACTAGGGGACAAGCCAGGGGACAACTGGGAGCTTCTTCTTGATAAGTATTTCTGACGTGACTGGGAGTGATCAGACTTTCAGCGTTTTGCAGTGGATCTAAACGATGTAACAAAGCTGCAAGGCGTAGTCTTTTAATTTGCCATGCAGGTAAATCCAATAATTGCCCCATTGTTTCCGCGACAGATGCTACTTCTGAGGCGGCCATAGGATTACTGGTATCTGCTAGATCAATCAATTGCGCCATCCGCAAAAATGCTTGAATTTCGTTAGACACCAAGTTACGATCTAGAAATTGTTGGTGGGATGCTGTGAGGATAGGTAAGTTGCCTTGTTCTATTTTCATGTAATCAACAACACGAGCTACAACGGTCGCCACCTCTGCTGCTGGACATATCGCTGGATGAATTGCCTGTTTATATTGACTAAGTTTGAGTGCTAGTTCAGGATGATAGTCTTTGATATGAGCGATCGCTAACTCAGCGGTTTCCTGGACTAATTCCGGTTCAAATGTCCATAAACCATAGAATTTACGCTCTAAATCGCAAGTTGGCAAACCACCAATCCCATAATCAGTTTCAGATAATTCTTGACAAATTACCATTGCTGTGTAGTCAGGAGCTAAAATAATCAAGTGCCACTCCTGCGCCACCGGATCATCTGTAGCCAATCCCACTAAATCAATATTAGGTAATTTTCCCGTAGGATGTTCAGCAAAACCAGCATCAGCCGTCGCCATAATCACTATTTCTCGGCTGTGTTGCGCCATATCTGCATATCTTTGTGCCTCTTGTAAATACCATTTACCCCGTTGAAAAGCCGTAATTACCAAAGGGTAATTATCCTTAGTTAATACATGATCTTCCAAGGCATGACAGAGGGCAACTAAGGTATTTTTGTAGTACACACCAAAATGAATTGGTCTAGCACTATGGCGGTGAGAGGCTTCTAATTGTTGGAGAATTGAACCTTGTAACATGGAATTAAGGGTTGGGGATTTCAGATTAAAAGGCGGTTAGAAACCGCGTCTACACAGGTAAAACCCACCTGTATGGGTTGAAAACCGTTGATTTTTTCTTAGTCCGCGCAGGCGGACTTTGTTTGTCTAGCCGCGACTTCCAGTCGCTAGAGCTTCTAAGATACACCTGCTAACTGTTTCTCTGGTTGATCTATGGGTGCAGAAAGGGCTGTTTCTAATTCAGCGCAACCCAATTTGGTCTCTAAAATATTCATCACTTCCCGTCCGAAGTCATTGGGATTTTGTCGCCAAGCTTGTAAGCAAACTTCCCCAAAGAAAGAACCCAAAGGTTCAGGATTCCAGAGGAGTTTTTTAGCTGTCCAAGGCATTAAACTCATGGGATCATAACCTGGTTTGAGAATACCCTCTTTAAAGGCATATTCTTCTAAATGGGTATGGGGTTGGAGTCCAATAAAGAAAATAGCAGGTTCAACTTTATCAGCCCCAAAAATCCGTTCTAGTTCCCGGTGATATGCAATAGTTTGGCGAATAGTTTCGTGACGTTCATCAATTACGTTAAAGGAATAGTTAACAGAAACTACATCATTGAAACCAGCGGCTTTTAAATCACGACAATTTTGCAAAACAGTTCTCAAGTTATAACCCATTCGCATTTTGCGAACTAGCTCTTGAGAACCGCTAGTGATCCCAATTTCAAAATAATTCATCCCTGTTTTAACCATCAACTCACACAATTGAGGTGTTAAGTTGTCGGCTCTAATGTATGCTGCCCAATGAATATCTGACATTCCCGAATCAACGATTTTTTGGAGAAGTTCTACAGCATCATCAATGAATTTGCGGGCAGGGATAAATTGAGCATCAGTAAACCAAAAGTTACGAATTCCCCGATTGTATAATTCTCGGATTTCCGCAACAACTTCATCACTAGGGTTAACGCGGACTTGTTTACCCTCAACCACAGTATAAACACAATAACAGCAATTATGAGGACAACCACGTTTGGTTTGCACACCAATATAAAAGTCCTGTTCTTGCAGGTAATAATTAAATTCTGGCCAAATGGTTTCGATGTAATCGTAATTACAGACTGTTTTTTCTAGAGGTGTGGGTTGTTCATGAATTAGGCGTTCACGGGGTTGATTTTCTCCCACTACATAACAGCGTTCATCCAGAATATTTTCACCATTGAGCAGTTTTGTCAGCAGGATTTCTCCTTCACCTACAGAAATAATTGTTCCGGTCGGTAAGCTTTTACCTAACTGTTCATAAAATACACTAACTGCACCACCACCTAGAATTACACGGGCTTGAGATTGATATTTTTGGGCGCGTTTTAAACCCCGTTTAACTAACCCTAAGTTGCGCCATAATTCTACATAATAAGCCATAAAAATGCGTAAACCCCCAAAAGCCCCACGCAATTTGATCAAGGGATTTTTTGCGTAATAAAATTCAAAGGCGTTTTGCAGAGGGTTGCCGCCTCGTCCACCCACTGGCGCGTAAATTTGAATATCTCGCCAAGAAAAGACTAGTAATGTAGGTTTAAACTCATCAATACATCTGTCCAAGGCGGAATTATAGTCTAACGGCGGGATTGTACCTAAGTCAAAAATCCGCTGTTCTACATGAGGAAACAATTTGTGAACGTGATCCGAAAGATAGACAACCCCAATGGGAAAGATGGGGTTACAGGGGAGACGAACATAGAGAATTTTGGGTTCGTTCATGATTATATGGTTTAACTGCACTACTTGCCGTTGTTGAGGAAAAAACTAGAGCAATATTTGATTTTCTAGTCTGTGAAGTTGTTTCTGAACTTAACCAGGATTATCTTTGACATTTTAGTTGTTTTGTGGTATGCAAAGTTTTTTTGCTGTTAGCAATAGTCGTAAAAGTGAAAACTGCACTGCATAAAATTTGCTTGTTATATTTAGATGAGGTTTATGAACAAAGTTTTCATATATATTTACCATAACATTGAGTTTATGAATTTAGCGATGATTTTTTGCTGTAACTCTAGAGATAGATGCAACAGATAATTCAACTTACTAAAGAGAGTAAAACCGGGAGATAAGAGGCTAAAATTCTAACCTGGACGGAATTTACAGGGATTTTACCGGAAATAAACAGTCAGAGTTTTATCTATCATGTGTTTTGTTAAGTAAATATAGATTTATTTACAAAATTTTTAGAATCTTTATATCTATTTAGATAGAAATAATGCAGAAAATTGCAGTTGGTAGTCGCAGTTACAGTAAACGGGGATCATCGGGTGTTAGCTTTACTGATGTAATGTAAAATTGTGGCGCAAATAAGCTCCTCAGCAGTTATGGCTCAGATATTAGATCCTCTACCACCGGAGCATTCGGGGAAGATTCTCTGCTGCTACGTCAACGCTACGAGTAAGATCCAGGTGGCTCGTATCTCCAATATTCCTAACTGGTACTTTGAAAGGGTTGTATTTCCTGGACAAAGGCTAGTGTTTGAAGTTCTTCCAGAAGCGCAAATGGAAATCCACACTGGAATGATGGCAAGTGCTATTATATCAGATACGATTCCGTGCGATCGCTTAATCATTCATGAACCTAGCAATGATGAGATACAAGACAATTCATCTCCGGGGATAAATTCTACTAATAGTAATCTAATGGGGTCGGAAATTAATAAAAAAATTGCAGATACGACAAAATCTTTACAAGCCATTGAATTGGCATCTATTGATTAAAAAACACAATGCTGCTAAACATGAGGGTTGCTGAATTCAGCAGCCTTTTTTATGTGGGGTAGGCTAAATAATATATTTATATTGTATCATTTGAACTACTGAATTAAATTTAGATAATTTATGAATAATATTTTGAAAATCGCCCCTTTGCTACAAAATCGTTATACAGTTACCGATCTTTTATCCAATAATACTGGTTTTGGTATTACCTATAAAGTCAAAAACTCCAATCACCCAAATCAACTAATTCGGATTTTAAAACAACTTGAAAAACCTACTGCATCTAAATTAGATATTGAAAACTTACCAATTCAAAAACAGAAAGAAATATTAAATAACTACTGACAAGAATGTTTGAGACTGTTCAGAACAGAAACTGAAGTATTACACAACTTGCGAAAGAAATGTAAACAAATACCCACAATTCATGACCAATTTACAGAAGATGGAGAAGAATTTTACGTACAATAATATATTGAAGGACACTCTTTAAGTCAAGAAGTTAAACAAGGTCAAAAATTATCAGAACAAACAACCATATCTTTATTAATTGAGATTTTAGAAGTTTTTGAATACATTCAAAATAATCCTGATTATGCAATTATTCATCGAGATATCAAACCAGATAATATTATTCGCAGAAGTAGTGATAATAAATTAGTTATCATTGATTTCGGTTTAGCGAAAGAAGTAACTGTTCCAGGAATAAAAGTAGGTTAAGTTCTTGGAGGTACAAAAGGATATTTCACCGCTTCTATTATGGTAGAACCGGGTACTTATCAATTTAAAATTACATCAACAGAAGCAGCAAGTGGTAATTATGTAATTAAAGCTTGGGTTACAGATCGGTAATTGGTGATAAAATCCCCATATTCATCCTGTTAATCCTCAAATACTGGACATCCTGATCCAGACAATAATCCAGTATCAACACAATCCCAATTATGAAAAGTTATCAGTAGCTATTATTTCCAACTCTACTCATTTTAAACCTCATATTAACAGGGTTTCCAGAACCTGAAAAGGTTGTTTTCTCCTGTGAAACAGACAGTAATGGAGAATCTGTTACTAAGGTTAAATACCAAGACAAAATGCGAGATTTAATAGAGTGGAAACGCACGAATTTTGTAAAAGCTGGTTTCCCTCCTCAACGAAGATGTCAGGAAGTCACACCAAAATTACAAACTGCTTATGATAATGGAACTTTAAAAGATTTAACTTGGGGTTATTCCGAATCTGAAAATGACCCTAATAAAAAATTTAAGTCTTTATGTACGACAACAGGAAAAAATTGTCATACCTTGATTTTAACATTACTAGATTTAGATGATCCTGATGTGGAATTAAAAGCTTTTACTGCGGTGTTAAATGGTGATGCTTCCCCAGCATATCAAAATTCCTCTTGTGCGGTGAAAAATGGTGGTAATTTAACTTGTACAGTTGATATATTCAAGGTATTTAATAAATAACTCCCGGTTCGCTCATTTTTTTTGGAGTTCTTTAAGGAGAAATAAAACCTATGTTAGCAGCAACGAGTGAAGAAGCCAGAACAATGGCAGAATGGAAAGATGAAGGTTTAAAACAGGGAACTCATTTAGGAATGAGATTAGCCCAGAGAATAGGAATTAAACAAAAAACAGAACTAGCCCGCATTTCTCACAAACAATGCGACCACAATCTATATAATCCTTATAGAGAAACGGTTTCAGGCATTTTTCACGGTGTCGATTTTTTATGCAATATGGAAACCCAGAACCCCGTTCTTATAAGGGTTTGAGGATTT
>JANMEE010000225.1:0-34033 GCA_031376645.1 Dolichospermum sp. OTE_75_concoct_329_sub
TAGGTGGTATCCGATAAAAATAGCGTGAGTGATTTTTTATCTTCAGCCCAAATAGAACGGATTATGGAAATATTGGGGTGATGAGATTTATCCACAGGTAATAATACTGGATATCCATCAATTTCCATAAATTCCGGTTCCTCATATTGCAAAACAGATGACCAATCTTCTGGTCCTTCATGTTTTTCAATAATCCTATCCCACCTAACCAGTTTGATTTTTTCTAAAGTTTCAGGTGATAAATCTGATAGTTTCATAAGTGTCAATTAGGGTTTTCTTTGCAGAGGTAAATAAACTGTAAAAATACTGCCTTCCCCTAAAGTTGATGCCACAGAGATATTTCCCTGATGGGCTTCAACAATTTGAAGAGACAAATATAATCCTAGACCATTTCCCCGGCGCTGATGTTTGCCCTGTCGAAAGCGTTCAAATAAGCCTACTTGTTCTGATTCACTGATACCAATACCTGTATCTTTTACTGCAATTGTTACGTATTGATGATGGCGATGAAGCTGAATTTCTACTGAACCGCTATCTGTAAAACGAATAGCATTGCCAACTAAGTTAATCAGCAACCGGTATAATTCTATCCTATCGCCCCTGACTTTCAGTGTTGGTGATTGTTGCCTGTTGAATGTTGTTGTCAGAGTCAAGTTTTTCATCACAGCCAAAGGTTTGAGTTCCTGCACTACCTTTTGGCTTAACTCGCACAAATCTACAGGAAAAAACTCTAACTCTTTATTACCTGCTTCATATTGATAAACATCGAGGATATTTTCAACCATATCCAATAGCGTTTGATTACTTTCGGTAATTTGTTGGAGATATTCCTGCATTTCTGAGAGATTATCCCCAAAAGTTCCTTTCTTCAGCATTTTTAGCATTTGAATTACTGAAGTTAAAGGAGTGCGTAAATCGTGAGTCAGATTAATCACAAAATCTTCGCACCATTGCTGTGTAATTATATCTCGGTGATTGATACTGTGTTTTAGTCGCAGGAGCGATCGCACTCTTGCTAACAATTCTTTTTGCTCTACAGGCTTAATCAAAAAGTCATCAGCACCAGCTTGTAAACCTTGAATGAAAGAGGACTCGTCACAATTGGTAACGAGTAACACAGGTATGAAAGGTAAATGGGAATTCTGCTTGATCTGTCGAGTGATTTCATAGCCATCAATACTTGGGGTGAACGTATCCAATAGGACTAAATCAGGTGGAGATTCGACAATCTTAATTAAGGCTTCACTATCACTGTCTGTTACTGTTACCCTGTATCCTTCTTGCTTAAGAGTAGATTTTAGCAAGCAAACATTTTTGGTTGAGTCATCTACCAAAAGGATACTTTCTGTTGAACTTGAGTTCCAAGAGAAAGGTGTCATACAAGTACCAGTAGATTTATTTAAATCAAGTTGGCTATTTCTTTTCTTTAATGAATCTTAACACTTAAATCGGCTTTCTTTACTAAAACTTTAAATTTTACCTACGTCAATAGGCATATTTTTTGATATAATTTTTTGCTTTATCTATGTCAATAGATAGATTTTTTGCTGTTATACCTTATTTTGCCTCCATCAATGGGTAGACTTTGCTAGAATCCTAAAAAATTTAACCGATAGACTGAGCCGTTTGTAGTCAACTATTTCCCACATTAGAGAGAGTACATTTAGCTAGTTGTTGAGGTAGGTAATGGCAAATATTAGAGCGGTAATTATCGAAGACCACAATTTGACTAGGGTAGGTATCCGTAGTTGTTTGAAAGAGCAGAAGAATATTCAAGTTGTGGGCGACGCAGAAACTGCTGCTGCTGGTCTAGAACTACTGCAAAATACTAAACCGGATATTGCTATTGTTGATATTGACTTACCAGATATGGATGGAATAGCACTGGTGCAGCGGTTTCGACAATCTATGCCGCCAGAAACAGTAGCGCAAACGAAAATCATTATGCTCACTTCTTTTTCTCATGAGAAGATGGTCTTAGCAGCTTTTGCATCTGGGGCAGATTCTTATTGTGTCAAAACTATTAAGTTTGAGTTGCTGTTAGAAGCACTGTACATGACTTATGAGGGTTATTCTTGGATTGATCCGGTAATTGCTCGTATTGTTCTCAAACATATTCGTCAATTGAAAATACCTACAGTAAAATTAAATATTGCTCAAACAGTGCCAATTTTTGCGCTTGATCCAGAGCAAGCCAGTATTCTAGAAGCCAATCCACTGACCGAACGGGAAATGGAAGTTTTGGAGTTAATTGTTCAAGGCTTCACCAATCAAGAGATTGCCAATAAACTCTATATCAGCATGGGAAGTGTAAAAGTATATGTGCGGAGTATTTTGAACAAACTTTCTGCCAGTCACCGCACTCAAGCGGCTATCATCGCCTTACGGGCTGGTTTGCTTAATTGAAGTCACTGTTTAGCTCTTTAGTTACAGCACTTTTCTTAATGATAGGACTTACGCTCAGAGTTAGAGAAATCGGGGGCTGGGCATTGGCAATTTGAAAAATCTTCAATACCATAATGCGCTATGCCCTATTCCTGACCTCAACAACAATAGCTGCGTAAGTCCTGAATTAGTTGAATAAACAACTAAGGTAATAGTGAATCTTGGAAGTCTTGAATTGCCGTTGCTGTCAAAGCATAAACAACTCGACGCTTACGTTCAACATGAGTACCATCCACAGGAATTCCTTTCTTCCAAGCAGCAATAATCGCTTTCTTGTCTGCTGAGTAAACAGTCTTTTCTCTGCGGTATTTTAGAGGCAATTTTTCTGCATCTAAAAGAATGTCACAACTCGGTGGGTTTTCTTTAATTGTGATCCGCAGTGAATTACCAACTATTTGCTCAGGAATAATTCCTGTGGCATTATGTTCTAAAATGGTTTCATCTAATTTCTGTCGCCAGCGTTCTAGTCTGAATAGTGCTGATTGATGCACGGCTTTGAGATGTTCTAGTCGTTGCTTAATAGCTACTATTTCTGCATCTAGTTGCAATGCCAATTCGGCTTGGATATCAACAGCTTCTGATTGTACTTCTTGAGTTTCCCAAATAGCGGTGATGATAGCTGCTTCTTCTTCAGGAGTCTGACAATTGGTTAACTGTTCCCAGAGATGAGCAGCAGTTTGGGATAGTCCTGCTAAGGATTGTTGAGCGAGTGATAAAACCATGATTACCACCTGCCGCAAGTTTGATAGTAGTTATGTTCAGCTTCAATTTGGTTTAGAATAGCTATTGTGCCTGAATCTAAATTAGCATCGAGGCATAAAGCGGAAATGACCTTTTGTGTAACTTGATTATTTTGCTCAATTACGGCAGTCAACTTAGGTTTAAGTGTGGTTACACTTTCTGTTAGAGTTACTTTCAGTTGTTGCATTGTTTGGGTTGCATAACGCCATCAATTTGAGCGCGGTAGCGCATCTAAACTCCATCCATCTTGAAAACTTGAGTTTGCACTATAGAAAAACTATAGGTTTCAACTTGAACGGGGTTTATCTATGTTTGTATCCCACTTTTTTAAGTTAATTTTGTGTCCTCTGTTCGTTATTTTGTCAATATCAAAAGTTAAACCTGTCAATAGATATGAAACTCATCAAAAAATCTGAAAAGCTCGTTCAAGAACCAAAAATAACTAAGGACACTAAAAAGGAAACTAAAGAACCAAATTTGCAAGTTGATTTTGCAAATAATCCTGACTTTGTAAATAATATAGAAGAACTAACAGGTGTAGAACAGCCAAAACTAGGGATAGAGTATCAAGAACCTAATTATGTTCCTTTACGATATAATCCCATAGTTTACTCTGTTGGGAAGACGGGATGGCAGGTTTCTGATATTTGGAAAGATATTAGATTGGATAGTTTTTAACTATTACTTAATTCCACTGCTTTTGAATTGGTAAATTTTTACAAAAAGTGTGGTTATTTGGTTATGTCTACTGCTTATTATCCAATCATTCTTTATCCACCGTTAGCTAGGCGGTTTACTGGTGGTAATCAAGGACAGAAGCATCTAAAAGCTTCGTTTCAAGGATGTGTGGCATTACCAGATGATAAGAGTACAGCCAAGCAAGGTGTGAGTGAAAAGCAGTTTTTTGGGCATTTACTGGCAGCTTTTCCTGGAAATTTGATTTGTCAAGCGGTTGAGTTTGAAATTCCAGGTTATCCTCTCCGTTACTCGGCTGATTTTATCTTTTACCATCATTTATCTGGGTTAGCTCTCGATATTGAAATTGATGAACCTTATACTGGAAATACAGGTAAACCTCACCACTGTATTGATGTTGATGATGATAAAATTCGTAACCGTTTTTTCTTGGAACGGAATTGGGGTGTAATCAGGTTTGCAGAAATTCAGGTGGTGCGTCATCCTTGGAATTGTTGTAAGGTAATCGCTCAAACAATTGCTAAGTTGACAGGAGATAATAGTGTATTTATGCTGCTGCAAAGATTGGCTGATGTACCTTTACAAAAATGTTGGACAAGGCGTGAGGCTAGGCTGATGGCTAAGAACAATTATCGTCAGTCTTATTTGCCAAAATGGAATAGGTAGTGTTAGGGTAGTGTGTTAATTCTGAATCGCTTATCCCATAAGACTTCATGCACAAAATGTGTCGCCCTATTTTTATGAGAAAGTGCCTGGAACAGATGTTTTCGGTATAAACTACGGTAACACCAATAATTTTCTGGACAATCCCTCCAAAAATACACAGAATTAACATACTAGTGTTAGGGTAGCGATCGCTTTCAGGAAGGCCAGAGGTGGCCAGAGGTAATCGCTCCATTACAGCAGCATTTACAATTTCTAATACTCTCTAGTAGCGATCGCTTACTGAGAGAGAAAGGAAAAGATGAGCGATCGCTCTGTCAACGTCATTTGGGTGAAACTCACAGCAAGACTTCGTTGAATGTAGAGGCAGTATAGGCTCTATCCTCGTTTTGTGGAATTATTAGCCTCATTTATGGATTGTGAGATTGGTTAGGTTAGCTAGAGAGGAAACATCAATCACCTGCGTTCCATGAAGATATAGACGTGTGAGATTGGTCAGGTTAGACAGAGCGGAAATATCACTCACCTGCGTTCTCTCAAGATTTAGCGATGTGAGGTTAGTCAGGTCAGCTATAACGGAAACATCGCTCACCTGCGTTCTCTCAAGATTTAGCTCTGTGAGATTGGTCAGGTTAGACAGAGCGGAAATATCACTCACCTGCGTTCCATAAAGATATAGCTGTGTGAGGTTAGTCAGGTCAGCTAGAACGGAAACATCGCTCACCTGCATTCCCCAAAGATATAGCGATGTGAGGTTAGTCAGGTCAGCTAGAACGGAAATATCGCTCACCTGCGTTACTTAAATATATAGCTGAGTGAGGTTAGTCAGGTCAGCTAGAAGGGAAATATCGCTCACCTGCTTTTGTGAAATATTTAGCGATGTGAGGTTAGTCAGGTCAGCTAGAATGGAAATATCGCTCACCTGCGTTTGTGAAATATTTAGCTCTTTAAGATTGGTCAGGTTAGCTAGAATGGAAATATCGCTCACCTGCGTTCCCCAAAGATATAGCTCTTTAAGATTGGTCAGGTTAGCCAGAGCGGAAATATCGCTCACCTGCGTTCCATAAAGATATAGACGTGTGAGGTTGGTCAGCTTGGACAACGGATTTAAGTCACGCAATTTTCTTGGAATTAAAATTGGAAGAAGTCCATCTTCTTCAACGTGTCGTTTAATGACTGATATTTGGCTCCAATCATCAACAAAGCTTGCTAGTTCTTGAGCCACTTTGACAGTCGGATCATCTAAAAACTCTTTAAGAAGCTCGTTAGCTCTTTGACCACCGATTAATCCTAGCATTCGTACACAAACTGCACGTTCTGCTGCTTTCCAGCCTGTTCGATTTTTAAGATAAGGTATGATCACTTCACCACAGGATGCTAAAGCTACTGCATCGGTTAGATTTTGAGGTGGCAAAAGCTGTTTTGATAACTGAGTAAACGCTTGGGTAATTTCTAAATCATTTAGTTGGTAGGCGTTTGTGTAACACCGAAGGAAAAAGAACTGCTGTGTCCTGATTTTTGCAGCTTCTAATTTGGCTTCTTTTTTTCGTGCTTTAGAGGGAGCATTTAAAGGAGTTTTTTCCAAAATTTCTCTTACAAGCTCAGTCGCAAAGCTAGAACCATCTCTTGGTAACGCAACAGCAAAAAGAATCACAGGCTGCCAGGAAGCTTCATCAGTATGATTAGCTAATGCCTGAAAATCACCGATATTAACAAAACGTTCGGCGGCAAGAAACTCTTTTAAAGTGTTGTGCAGAAATTCAATTCTTTGCTCACTTGATTCCTGAAGCATCCCACTGCGTTCAACAAGTGCTTTACGAATAGCAGTGGCGTTTATGTTAGAAAACTTGTAGCTTCCTAAAGCTTCTGTAATTTGCTGATCGGCTTCGGCTTCAGTAATTGCAGATACACCTGAACTAACCATGTAGTAAGCAAGTTGAGACAGTAATCCTTTGCGAACCCGAAATTCTAATCTTCCATAGGCTTCATCAATCCACTTTTGGGCTTCAATACTCAAACGTTCCTTATCCCGGCGATCTAGCAGCATTTCGCATAGCTTTTCACATAGCTCAACAGGTGTTTCTGGGAGGTTCTCATTTCTTGCCCGATGAAGCGCACAAACTACTGCACAAAGCAAAGGATTACTGGTCAATCGAGCCACAGCAGAGTTAGCTTCAAGTCGCTGCTTTAAGCGTTTAGCCAACGGTCGTAAATTGGCTGGTTCGTTCCAATTTCGTAACCTAACCTCCATCGCATCATGCCACTTATCAATGAAGGTATCCCGGTCAGCAGGAGTCATTGGTTCAACCCGCGCAGATACAAACCCAAGTTCAATAAATTCAAGTCGTTCAACTGCTTCAGGACGCGTTGTCACCACATAGTAATTATCTGGGTAAGTTTTAATTAACTGACGGATTTCCCGCATTGTTTCATCTCGTGCTTGCTGCGGAACTTCATCTACACCGTCAAACATCACCAAGGCACGACCACTGTTTAAAATATCATCAATCCACTTGGCAGGAGGATCGGGTAACTCTTTTGCAAGTAAAAGAGGAAATTTGCCTGGTCGGGGTAACTGACCATTAAGACAATCTCGCAAGCGAATAATAAAGGGAATTTTTGCTCGCCAGTCACCAGAATCATTTAAAAATTGAGTATCAGCTTCTTCATCTAGCTTATTTAATGAAGGTTTAATCAATGGTAATTTTTGTTTTGCTGTGTCTCTAGAAACAGCTTCATTTCTGGCAGATTGAACAGCCGCCCAACGCAAAAGGGTTGTTTTTCCACTACCAGCAACCCCGCGTATCAGCAAACGCCCTTGATCACAAAGATTATCAAAAACCTGATCTGCTGGAAATGTAGTTTGCTCTCTAGCTGTTAATTCGTTAATATCACCTTCTAATTCTTCTGCTTCTGTAATCTCCCCATCTTCATCAGAAAGATTTAAAGATACATACGCAACAGTCAATGAATATTCCTTTGATTCTCTAGGTACATCAATGCCAAAAAGCTGCACATAATCTAACTTATCAGCGACAGCTTTACGATAACGAATTTCATAATCTTCTGCTCGATCAACTTTACTCTCAGGAGTAATATCAATCGGAATATTATTTGTTGATACTTCTACAGCAGAATTAGAGTTTTTTTTTGCAGCTACAGAACTACATAACTTTTCCATCCAAGGCTGTAAATGTGTTAAATTCCAACATCCTGAATCATCTGTTCGATTAGCAATAAGGCGAGAAACCCACCCTCCACCTGAAGATTCGTATTGGCGCAACCAAACCTCACCAGTTCCTTGAGCAAAGTCAAGCCGCACAAAGTTATAACCATTGTTTTTACTTTCAGACCATTCATAACAAGCACCTGCCGAAATAACCGTGTGACCAGTTGAAGCATCAGGTCTTACCCATCCTCTATGTTCATGACCATGTAGTACAAACTGATAATCTCGTTGGAGAAGATCCCCAAACTCAGGATTTTCTTCAGGAAACAACCAGTTAGAAGGATGATGCAGCAGGGCTATCTTGAAGTCATTGGGCGGTATCTGTTGATTCAGAGTTTCAAGCTGAAATCTACCTGCCATCCAAAGCCGCCCCATCTCTTCTCGGCCAACGCCTCTAGATGACCAAGCCGAGTTAAATCCAGCAATACCTACACGAAAACCATCAAACTCTCGTGCATCAGCATAAATTAAGCGATCGCGTCCTGTAAGGAGATGATCATAACCATAAGTCTCAAGAAAATAAGCATAATCATCTAAACGTCCAAGAAGTTGTTTCCAGTTTGCTCCCACATTCTGGATACAACGAGTAATATCGTCTAAATTTCTCTTATCACTAAGTAACCATTCTGTCTCAAAATCGGTTATTCTGTCTCGATGAACGTCATGATTACCAGGTACAAGGAACAGGTTTCTTTGCTCAATGACTGGCTCAAAAGATTCTCGTATTTTTGTTAAGAAATCATGGGCTTCACGAAATTGTTCGGCTATTGATTTTCCGCCACCATCCCCAATGTTACCAAATGCCGCATCACCCGTAAAAAAAATTAAATCTGGTCTTAAACCATACTTCTCCTGCATTTTTTTAAGATCCTTGCAGAGAGTATCAGTAACTCGTTTAGCATCCCAACCAATCTTAGGTTTACAAGCATGGAGGTCTGAGAGATGTAGCCATGTCAGTGTTTGAGCCATTGAGAAAATTCCTTGTTGACCAATCTTAAATTAAGGGAATTACCTTCCACGCAATGAGGAGAAAAACAATTTCTAAAATGTAACTGATAAAGACAGTGGGATTGAGCAAACCATCCCAGATATAACCTTTACGTTTGGGAGATGTAACCCGTTTTAATGAATAACTCCAGCTATTAAAGATGGCAGGACTTCTTAATTTGCAGCTTTCCAAAAGAGTGGTTTCAATTTCGCCTACACGGGGATAAAAGCCGCGCTGAAAATGCTTCCACTGACTTTCTAGAACCCAAAAAAAGATGGGAATGGCGCAGCCAAACACAGCCAGAAGGCTCTTATTCTGTTGTAAGGCTAAGACAATTACAGTACCAGTTCCAGTGATACCAAGGGCTTTAATTGCCCAAATCTGCTTATTGTAGTCTTCGATAGTGTTTTGCAGGAAAAAATATTCCTGCTTCAATAACTCCAACTCAAAAATATCCAAGGGATTAGCGTTAGAGGCGGTAGAAGGTTGAGAATCAGACATTAGCCCTACAGTAATAACACTTATCACTTATAGCATATTACTTGAGAAATTTTATATCAATCTATATTGGCCTGTAAAGCAACATAGCAATCCTAGATCATTATTTAAACACCCTATGTACTAACTTTTATAACAAAGATTGTAGGAGTATAATAAATCCGGCTTGAAGGTTAACTACACCCAATCAAAAGTCTTACTAACAGCCTTCTTCCAAAGCCGATAACAACCTTCCCTCTCCACAGCATCCATCTTTGGTTCCCAAGTCTGATCTAAAAGCCAATTCTCAGACAACTCCTCCAGACTACTCCAGAAACCAGTCGCCAACCCAGCAGCATAAGCTGCCCCCAAAGCTGTAGTTTCTGCTACCTGTGGACGAATCACAGGCACACCTAACACATCACTTTGAAATTGCATCAACAGGTTGTTGTACACCATGCCACCATCTACCTTCAAAGCCGTTAAATTTACCTGCGCGTCTTCTCTCATCGCATCTAAAACTTCACGAGTCTGCCATGCAGTTGCTTCCAACACCGCACGGGCAATATGACCTTTATTTGTGTAGCGAGTCATCCCCACAATTACACCTCTAGCATCATTGCGCCAATAGGGAGCAAATAACCCAGAAAACGCAGGGACAAAATAAACACCACCATTATCTGTAACCGTACTGGCTAATACTTCTACCTCTGCACTGGTTTGAATTAATCCCAAATTATCACGCAACCATTGAACCAAAGCGCCAGCGATCGCAATACTCCCCTCCAAAGCATAAACCGCCGGAGTATCACCCAACTTGTAAGCTACCGTTGTCAATAAACCATGTTGGGAAACCACCTTTTGCTGGCCTGTATTCAGCAGCATGAAGCAACCTGTACCATAGGTATTTTTGGCTTCACCTACCTGAAAACAAGTTTGTCCAATTAATGCGGCTTGTTGATCACCTAAATCAGCAGCAATGGGAACTCCTGCCAAAATACCCGTAGCTTGACCATAAATAGCTGAGGAAGGGCGAATTTTTGGCAACATTTGCTGGGGAATGCCCATAATATCCAAAATTTCCGGTTCCCAGTCCAGAGAATTCAAATTCATCAGCAAAGTCCGACTGGCATTGGTAACATCAGTGATATGCAAACCGCCTTCTGTACCACCTGTTAAATGCCAAATCAAAAAGGTGTCAATTGTGCCAAAAAGAGCGTTACCATTTGCGGCTGCTGCTTTTAATCCTGGTATGTTTTCCAGTAACCACTTAATTTTGGGGGCGCTGAAATAGGTAGCCAGTGGTAAACCTGTTGTGGCGCGAAAACGGTCTATCCCACCATCTGCTGCTAGTTGATTACAGATGTAGTCAGTTCTGGTATCTTGCCAGACAATGGCGTTGTAGTAAGGTTCGCCTGTTTGCTTATCCCAAACTACTACTGTTTCCCGCTGATTCGTAATGCCAATCGCTGTTATCTCAGCAACAGTAATATTACTCTGCTCTAAGGCATCTTTAATCACAATTTGAGTAGATGACCAGATTTCCTTGGGGTCGTGTTCTACCCAGCCCGGTTGGGGATAAATCTGCTGATGTTCTTTTTGGGCATAGCCAACAATTTTACCCTGCTTGTCAAAGATGATGAAGCGGGTGCTGGTCGTTCCTTGGTCAATTGCAGCTATGTATTTGGTCATGGTTTTCTGTTGCTTGGCTATGCACTGGTAAACAATATCAAAGTTCCCAATCTTGAGGTTGTGGTATTTGGCTATGCTTGGGTTGCATTTTACTATCAGTTAACAGCTTATTCCAACCCGCTTGACCAGGAGAAACTCGTTTGGCCTGTGGTAGTTCAGCTAATATCTCAGATACCAAGTCCTCATTCTCATTATCTTTAACCGCGATGATCACTGTATCAAGTGAGCGTAAAAATTCTAAAGGTATTTGAGAGCGATCGCTCGGTGCTGCTGCAAGCAATTCGCTTGTGGCATTGTACTCTCTCTCCATGCCCATACTCCAATACAATGTTGGTTGCCGCTTTCTTTTGTCAACAGTTGATTCTAAGGCAATAACAGAAAGAACTTCGATAGGGTCACTCAGTAGCACTGCTCTTTTGACTGTGGTATCCGTAGCAATCCAAAAACTACCGTTTTTTGTTGCTTCAGAGTTGAGAGGAATAGCAGTGAAGTCACCTGTTGGTTCTAGCTGCTTGGCTTGAGTGGGAATATCATCAAGTGTGCGTTCTACAAATACTGGTTGACCTGTTTTACTGGGATATAGCCAACCTTTTTGATACAGTTCTGTGAGCAGAGAATTGGGTAAATTGTACTGCTGGTGTAAACTTAGGCGTATTTGTTCCCAGTTTGCTGGTTCTGGTGTAGGTGAAGAATTTGGTTGCTTGATAGGTGGTGTTGAATGGTCAACTGTTTGCACTGTCAGTCTTTGGACGAGTTCATCATCTTGTTTTGTTCTTACTTTTGATGTTGAATGGTCAATTGTTTGTTGGATTTGAAGATGTTTGTCATTGTGTTTTTGAGCAACTGTTGGTGTGGAATTTTCAACAGGTTGCCCGATTTCAATGTGTTTCTTATCCAGTGGTGAAGCAACTTTTATTGTGCTATTTTCAACATTTGCCTGAACTTGAATGCCTTGCTCGTCCTGGTTTGGTTGATTGGATGTAACATTTTCAATATTTCGTTCCATCAGTTTTTGGATGAGTTGATCATCCCGCTTAGGAATATAGCTTACACCACAATGCTTTTGTAAACCGGGAAAAGTATATGCTTTACCAAGATGCGTCCCACTGAAAGCTACACCGTCAAGTTGGTAGCTAATGCCTTTAACCTTGCCTGTGCGAGTGTAACTAACGCAAACATTAATACCTTGTTGTTGCGCTTTCTTTATCAACTCCGGCATAGTTGGGTGGTCGTGGGTTGCCTCATCAAGCGATAGCGAAGCGCTGCTGCAAGCAGTTCGCAACGCCCGCCGTAGACATCCCTGAAGTCTGACTCTAACACTTTCCTCTCCAGTTCTAGCAAGTTGTCTGCGTTCACCAGTAGTAGGACTACGATTCTCTTTTCTCTTGCTTGATTCTACTGATTGCAAATTGTATTCTTTTTCTAATTTGCGAATCACAGCTTCGCTTCTAGGATAGTCCCAGCTATCGGAAACTGTAGTTCCATCTAAGCGAATACGATTGGCAACAATATGTGCATGATCATGAGTCCGGTCAGTGTGTCGCACTACGATATATTGGTTCATAGTAAAACCCATTGCTTGCAGATATTTCTGGGCCATTTCATGCCAAGTGTCATCATCTAAACTCTCATTGTGGGTCAAGCTGAGAGAAGCATGATAAACATTTCTAGTAACTTTTGGGTTAATGCGTGTAGAAAATTGCAACTCAGCCGCTAATGAACGTGGGGTTGTTTCGTCCATATTGCCACCAATTTGTCTTGCTCCTTCCTTGCCAAAAAGGTATTTGAGCAATTTGATAAAACTTTTACCTTTAACCTGTTTACCAATCAATTTTCCTCATTTTGTAAATCAGTGGTTAAATCAACTTCCGTAATTTCTCGCCGCACTTGTTTGACAAATCAATCTTCCTCGTCTTGTAAATCAGTGATTAAATCAACTTCTGTAATCTCTCGCCGCACCTGTTTCACCAAATCTCTTACCTGTTCCAACAATCCTCTATCAACAACCACTGGCTCACCCATGAGTACCGATGTATTGATAGCTTTAGCTATTTGGTTGAGGTTATTGCCTATTTTCCCCAATTCCCAGTAAGTTTGACCTGCTACTTTGGTGACACGCCTGGGTAATCTATTTTTGATAGTCTTAGCACGGAATAATTCTGCCATCGTCAAGCTATTTTCTGCTGCCATTTGTCGCACCTGTTCTTTTTCTTGCGGTGTAAGGCAGATATGAAATCTAATTGTGCGATCTTTTTGAGGCATGGCTTAATTTATTGCAAAGATTATGTTTTATTTCCAGTTTGAAATATGTAAGTCAATTAGTCATTAACCAAATGGCTATTTTCGATTTGAATTTCACATCCAGCATTGAAAGCGAATACAAGTCCTATGAGTTTTGATTTTTTCGTATATTGAGAGTGAAGGCAAGTCCTGTGAGTTTTGATTTTTTTCGTATCATCCTCCCCTCCGTCACGGTGGTTAACCTACTGAGGTAGGGGAACCGTGAAAGGAGGGCAAGTCTGTCGCTGCTTCCCTGAAAAGTACAAAATTTTTGCATCCTAGAGATGCACATTGCGACATGGCTTGCTATGCTCCAAACGTTTTTTTAGTCTGCTCAAATCAAAAATATGAGTGGAGTTTCAGTGGAGTACCAATGGAGTAGGAGTGGAGTTTCACTGCCAAAATTATTATCAACAAGCTTTTTTATTGACAGTTTCTAACTATACAAACAGCATACAATGGCGGTTGAGTGGAGTTTTACTGGAGTTTTAATGGCGGTTGAGTGTAATTCCAGTGGAGTTCTACTGGAGTACCAGTGGCGTTGCATTGCCATACTTTTAGAACTGGATCAAATTAACAGAAAAGCCAAGAATTGAACAACGATTGTGAAAAAAATAACCAACTGGCTAAAATTTGCAGCAAAAAAATAGTCAATAGAGTGATGTTCATAAGCAATATTTGGATTTAAGTTAAAAGCAGTTTTTACGTATAACCACAGCTAATGTCAATGTCAAACCTGATTGTTAGTTTTGACCCTGGTGCTTCCTTGACCAAGATTGTTTATGAACTAGCAACTGAAGGCAAACCATGTTTAATGACAATGGAACCAGAAATGCTGAAGTTGCCCCAAAGTTCAATTGACGCTTATATGTCGAGTCGCAAGGGTCTTGAATCTTCTAAACCAGTAGATGAAGCTTGGGTATCTTGTGCGGTAGATGGTGATACACAATGTACAGTGGTTGGATTCCTGGCACGTCAGTTTTCAGCATCCGCCAGACTAGATAAACTCAAGTACGAAACTTCAATTGACAAAGCCCTAGCAGTAATTGGTGCGATCGCTCAACACAATAAACTGCCCAACAGGTTCTCACTATCGCTTACCTCACTATTACCCTATGGAGAATATCAAAATCGTCAAGCCTTTGAAGAACAGTTGCGGGTAGCACTCAAAGATTTTAAATTTCGGGGTCAAAGGTTGCGGGTAAAACTGGAACGATTCGAGTGTCTGCCTGAAGGTGCGGGATTAGCCATGATTCGCCAACGCCAGAATGGGAAAGAATGGTTTAACTCCCAAAGCATTGCCGTGCTGATGTTTGGGCATCGCAATACCAGTCTGCTCTTATTTGAACGAGGGAAGATGACAGCGGGTTACACCAATGGGTTGGGTTTTCACCAAATGGTAAAACGGGTAATTGAACGCACATCTGGACAAGATGCCACCACTTTGACTGCTGCTATCTATGCAGCCGGTTCAGATATCACAGCAAATAACCAAGCGATTCGTGCTTTGGTTAAAAGTAGAGACGCAAAAAACATTGATTATGAGTTGCAGATGATTGTTAATGCCATTGCGACTGCTAAATCTGAGTATTGGTCTAGGCTTTACGATTGGCTGGAATCAACTTTACCTGCGGTCAACGAAGTGATTTTGAGTGGTGGTGCAGCTTTGTACTTAGAGCAAGAATTACAAGAATGTTTTCAAGAAATTCCCACTTATTGGGGTACGGATTTACAGCAGCAGGTGCAAGCAGCTTTCAAGAATGCCAATAATGATTATTACCATAGTTTCCGAGAACAAGAAGCTTTGTCCTTTAGGTTAATTGATGCTTTTGGCTTGTTTATGCGATTTAGAGCGCAAATGGAGAAAGTGGCATAAATATGACTAATAATAAATTACCTAAAAATCATGACCCTAATAGACAACACAACAGACAAAAGGAAGATTTTAGTTTTCGATATCGTCCTCTGGCAAATACTGTAGATGGGAAACTAATTGCATATTTACAACAGGGAAATAAAGCACAAACTGGTAAAGAAATGGTATTACAAGCAATTAGAATATGCTGGTTGCCATTAGCATACAAAGCCCAAGTAAATACAGGTGTAGATATTAGTGATCAAGAAGTGCATCGGATAGGGTTGATTTGTTGTCATGCCCTAGAGCAACACCTAGCTTATTTGCGAATGGAATTAGGATTACCACACAAATCAAGTGATGTTTTAGCTGTACCTATAAGTACGATAACTAATCCTCAGACAATGGCTACTATGTTCGATTCGGATACTGGTAATTCCAGTAGTAATGATGATAGTAGTAGCCAAGACCAAAGTAATAGTAATCAGGCAAAAAATCAAATTGATTCTGATTCTTTCATTCCTGGTAAAGGGTCTTTTTATGATGACAATAATGATATGTTTACAGATATTTAAGCATCTATAGGACTTTATTTAATTTCTGAACTGTTTTTCAGATAAAACCCTGTTTAGACAGAGATTTAAGTCTCAGCATATTTTCAAAATTCAAACCAGATTCCTATATGAATGCACAGTTAGTCAAATCACAAAGGAGAGAATAAGATGGCTACAATTCACTTCATTGATGGTGAAAAAGGTGGTGTTGGCAAGTCTTTATTTGCCAGAGTCATGGTGCAATACTGCATTGACAATAAATTACTTTATGAGTTGGTGGAAGCTGACCAAAGTAATCCAGACGTAGGTGCATTTTACCCAGACAATCATAAAACAGCCATTTTTAGTGAATCAGAGCGCAAAGCTTATGAAGCTGATGAAATCTTTAATTTGGCACTGACAAATTCTGTAATTGTCAATTTACCTGCTCAAGTCTACCCAGCCGTAACTGATTGGATTGAGCGTAATCAAATTCTAGAAATTACTGGCAAAAATAAAGTCAAGATAAATAAATGGTTTGTTTGTAGTGGAGGATATGATAGTGTGCAGTTATTTATGCAATCTCTGCAACGATTTGAAAAAAATATTAAACATATATTTGTCCGTAACTTTGGTTTATGCGATGATTGGAAACACATAGATGGACGTGAAGATTTACAGGATTTAATTAAGGCTTATAAAGTAGCAGTCATTGACTTTCCCAAGTTTAGTTATCGAGAACGGGATCTCCTTGATGCCCATCGGATAAATTTTTCTCAGGCTAAAGATTATGGAGAATTAGGAATATTAGGTAAGCAGAGACTGCACAGTTTTCTCAAAAAAGCTTGTGAGGAAATTGAAAAAGCTAAAATTTGGCATCTACCAGCAGCTTCAATTACTCCACCCTCAGAAAAAGCTGATAGTGCTAATACTAATGGCAAAGTCGCTACCAAGAAATAAGGTAATCATTGCAAGACGTTAGTAGTAAGAGTGCTTTTAGCCCCACTTTCAATTATTTCAAATTTTTGAATACAGGTATCTCTAAATCTTCGCTTGCTGACGGCTAAATTCTTAGGAAGTAATCTACTTAAAAGCCAATAAAGGTATGAGAAATTATCACCCGGAAGAACTCGATTTAGATGATGATTTTTTGGATTCAGTCGCTGCTAGAGGTAAAGGTTTAAGCCGGATTCCTTACCCTACTTTACTAGATTTAGCCATTCGTGGTAAGGATGATGCTTTTAAAGCGAGGGTTTGGGAAATAGTTGTTCAAACCGGACTTGACCCCGATGACCCAGCATTTCTGATGATGATTGCGACTGGCAGACTACAAGTGTTGTTAGAAGACAGTCCTCAAGAAATGGAGACAATGTTTGACCAGTGGCAAACCCAACTTTATGAGCATCTGCAAAGCTATGAAAAAGCAGCAGTCAAAGGACAGCAGAAAGCGATCGCTCATGCAGTCACGACATTAATTAAGCATACAGAATTTGAGCGTGCCATTCATTCAGTTCCATCATTAATTGTTGCTGGAATACTCTTATTGATTACCGCAACAGTGGGTGGAATTCTGGGTATAGGGGCAATGCTTTGGTATCAATCTAGCAATTTAGACCCAACTGGTTCACGCCAATTGACTCAACAAGAAGCTAATGCTTTGGCATGGACAACCACTAATGAAGGTAAGTTTGCTCGTAATTTCATGGAATGGAATCGAGATTTATTGAGTCGAGATAGTGCCGGTCAATTAACTTGTACGAAGGAAGTAAAACGCTTAGGGGTAACTCTAGAAATGGGAGCAAGTAGCAAAAAAGCCGTATCAGGTTTTTGTACTCTTTGGGTGCAACCTCTTAATCAACGTAAGTTTGTTTCTCAATCAAAAAATTAGTTTTGATATCAAATCCGTGATCACAACCACACTAAAAACGAGCTACAAACCCTGTTATTACAGGATTGAAACTATGTGCATTTAACCGGATTTGATATTAGTTGTTTAATTCTAAAATAGGAGTGAAATCAATGATGAGCCGTAAACTTCGCACAACTTGGCTATTAGTAATAGGCGGAATTTTAGCAGCTTGCACCAATGCAAGTGTTGATTTAAGCACTAATAGCCAAAGCATTACTGCCAAAGCACAGACTCCCTCTGTACCTAATTACCCACCAATGTATGATATTGAGGTAAAAGTTTGTGGGAATATCATTGCCCCAGTTAAAGATGGTAAACGCTGTATCAAGGATAATCTGCGTTTGTGGGGACCAGTGGAAGCAGCGAAATTGGTTCAGACTGGTATTCCTCTGGGATCAATGTCTGCTGTAGATCATAAATTAGCGATTAGTTCTAAAGGCTGTTATCCTGTTTATTCCAAACCTTCCGAACCACGGTTTTATTGGGCAGATATGCTGATTTATGTCAATAAGGGGAAAACGAAACCAACAATTGAAATTAACAAAACTCAACTGTCCAATCAGCAAATTTACGAGTTAATGACCAGTCAATTTTCTAGTCGAAGAATTGCCACATTTGGTGGTGTTGGTTGTGAACCTTTACCTGTACCTGTGAAGAAAAAGTGATTTTACAGCGATATGTTTGTTATAACTTGTAGCACGATATTCTGTATTCTGAATATTTGTCTACAAACATCAAAACTCAAAATTGCTTTCTTTTCAAGGCAATTTTGAGTTTTTATTTGGAGAATTGAAGAGATTATGCAAATTTTGTTTGTACTTTCTTCTGAAGTAAGTTGATAATTGCAGCTTTTTCTAAAATACCAACCAGAAAACCATTTTCACGAATTACAGTCAGTGCTGATAATTTTTGTGTTTCGAGTAACTGTACTACTTCTAGCAACGGTTGATCCGATTGTACAGTGCTAGACTGCTCAATTGGTTTCATCACTTTGAGGACTTGAGTTTCTGCCCATAGTGTATTGGGAATAGTTCGCAAGTCATCAACTGATATCGCTCCTAACAATTGTCCTTGCTCATCTGTCACCAAGAAACGACGGTATTCCTGAGCATTTAAGAGCCGTTGATCTGCAAACTCTCTTAAACTTAAATTCGCTTTGACAATCGGGCTATCGTTAGTTACAGCATCCGCTGCTGTTAAACCTGTGAGTTTTTCTTGCACTCTAGCAAATTGAGCAGCATTTCCAGCATTTTGTAGTAAAAAGAAGCCAATTAACAAGTTCCAGAAGTTAGCAAAGCTGCCAAACAATAGCAAAGGAATTAAACCAGAAGCGATCGCTAACCAACCAAAGATTTGTCCAATTCGGCTGGCAACAACCACTCCTTTATAGGATTTACCAGTGATTTTCCAAACTATTGCTTTAAGTATATTTCCTCCGTCCAAAGGCAAGCCAGGAATGAGGTTAAATAGAGCTAATGTCAAATTAACAGAAGCTAGTAGACCCAGGATAGCAGCCGACGGTCCAGATGCAGCAGTTGCAAAACCAACTGTTGTCGCTGTAGCAAATAGCATCAAACTAACTATTGGTCCGGCAATAGCTACCCAAAAAGCTGCCCCTGGAGTTGACGATTCTTTTTCTAAGCTTGCCAGTCCACCAAATATAAACAGTGTAATTGATTTAACATCAATTCCTTGGCGAATAGCGACAAAGCTGTGTCCTAATTCATGGGCGACAACTGAGCTAAATAACAGTAGCGCCGTCATCAATCCTAGTACCAAAGGCAATCCCCCACCTAATTGGGGAAATTGTGCCGCTAGTCCGCTGCTGTAGCTCCAAGTTACCAAACCTAGAACTAAAAACCAGGACGGATGTATATAAAAAGGTATTCCAAAAAGGTTGCCAACCCGAATTGTGCTATTCATGGCATTTACCTGTTATGTGAGCATTGAGAAGTTTGTTTTTTCTCTCAATGCCCTTATCGTAACGAAATATTAAGTAAATTTAATTTTTGTAACGGTAGTGGTGTCCGTCCGTTCAGGTGTGGTTATGCGAATTTAGCCTTTAAAATACAGTTTTTAAGGGTAAGGGTGGGTGGGTAAAAAAGTTACCCCACATTTAAGTGGGGGTGCTGTTTTCACCAGTAAATACTTAAGATGCTTCAGCAAATCTAGCTGCACGTTGTTGTTTGTGAGCCTTGCGTCGCTCGCGCACTGCATCCAAATCCTTTAATCCATAGAAACGTTTAGCGTAAGCTAACAGTTCATTGATTGGAGTATCAGCATAGTCCAGACGAAACTCTGTGTTGTGTTCGTTCCAGTCGAATTCTTCTTGATTAAACCGGGCTTTAGCAGCGAGTTCTCGTCCAGTTTCCTCTCTTAAAACTTCGAGTACCATTAATCGTACTTTATCTTGATATCCCATAACTTTTTCCAAAGCTTTGGTTTCTTGTTGATTACGTTTCCGTTTAATTGGATTTTCCTTACCTTGATATTCCATCGCTTTTTCTAAAACTTTAGTTTGTTGCTGATTACGTTTCATAGCATTGTCCTTTGATTAACGAATTACTTACTTGGATCTCGCATAGATAGCATCGACAGATGCCTTCTGAATTAAGATTCACTTTTTGATTGCTGAAATTCAGTTGCAATTATTGTCTTCAATTCTGTTGGTTATATTAGCTACGCTCTCCAATAAAATGCCCCGAATTATTTGAATCGGGGCATAATAATTAATCTTCAACTTCTAAATCTTCGTCATCTTCATCCTGTTCAAAATCCTCATCTATCCAGTCATCTGAGTTATTACTTAAACCATTAAATCCCTCCATGCGTTTAGAGCGAGCAGCTTTATGAGCAGCACGTCTATCTCGAATTTCATCCAGATTATTCAAGCCGTAAAGTTTGCGGGCATAATTCACCAATTCTTTCAATGGTGTGTTCAGATAATCGTTACGAAACTGTGTGTTATGTTTTTCCCAATCAAACTCTTGTTCATTAAATCGGGCGGTAGCTGCTAATTCTCTCCCCGATTCTTCCCGTAATACCTCAATTACCATCAAATGGACTTTCTCCTGATAAGTAATTACTCGCTCTAAAGCTGGAATATGCTTTTTAGTTTTAGAGGTAGAGGCTGTTTTAGTGGCTTTGCGAGTCTTCAGCATGAGAATTACTCCTTGATATTTTCTGTTTTTCTCATAGAAACCGCATCGAAAGATGCAATTCGCTAAAATTTTCATTCGTTGATTCTTTCCAAACTTTGTTTTACTAAATTTAGTTTTTTATAGGCATTGCTGTTAGTATAACTTGGCGGATGATTTCTACTTCGTCATATAAGCTATGGCTCATAGGATAAACTTTTGTGCTTTTAATTACATGAAATAAAATGTTTTCAGTTTCTAATTGATTCCGCAGTTAGACAACGACAATTGATAAATTTAAAAGTTTGTTTGAGACATTTAAAAAAGTGGTAATTCTGATTATTCTGCATTATTTTGTTCAAACTCCATAAAAAAATAACCTGTATTGTTGGTAGCAATACATGGTTATTTATAGTTACAATTTTGTCACTTGTTGAGAATCAATTACTCGTCATCGTCCTCATCATCTTCATCTAAATCGTCATCTTCATCCAAGTCTTCATCGAGTTCATCGTCATCATCCTCATCTTCGTCCAAGTCCTCGTCAAGTTCGTTATCTAAATCATCCAGTTCTTCCACTTCTTGTTCTTGGAATGAGTTGCGACGTTCTAGTGATGCCCGGTTGAATTCGACTAAATCAGCTATTGCTTGCTCCGGGTCTTTGCTGATTGTGTCGTACAGCATACTCATGAAAATAGCAACTACTTCTGGTGGATATTTGAGGGCATCTGGTTGTCCAAACAATTTAGGAAATAATTTGCTGTTCCATTTCTGCCAATCGAACTTTTTATTACCGCCTTTCTTTTTGACTTGAGCAGCAATATCAAGTCCGAGTTTTTCACGGGCTGCATGACCGATTTTGGTAGAAATTCTGGAGTCTCGTAACTGTAATTTAATCCCGTACTCTTTGAAGATTAAATTCCGCAATTCCTTCAATAAGGCTAATGCTTCCTGTTGTGGTGAAGCCTTTACTGCCTTAGATTTAGTTGCGGTAGCTGTGTTATTTGTTTTCGCTGATACTTTACCATTAGCTGTATGGCGAGTATTGCCGTTAGTACGAGTTTTGGCGATTGCCATTTAACAAACTCCTTTAAGAAAGTGAAATTTTCACCTCCTTGCCGCAATCGCGGCTTTCATCTCCATTTACTTTCAATTTCATGATTGAAATTTAAAATCTATCTTTGCTGTGACAACTATTTACACTTGTAAATATCCAAATAAACAAGTGGATTATTCTGGTGATATAGCAATCAGATTTGAGTTATTAAGCATTTAGAGGAAAATTGTAAGATGAGCGCCATGCTAACCGAATTTACCCTGGCCAACTTTAAAAGTTACAGTACAAGCGAAACTCTGAACAGTTCGGCAGGCTCAATGTCCCACCTGTCGAAGAGCCGATTGCCTCTAGGATCTTTGACTGTCCTCATAGGAGCTAATGCCGCAGGTAAAAGTAACGCCCTGGAAGGTTTGCGCTTTCTGTCATGGCTGGCACAAGGGCAAAAACTCTCCAGCATTCAATATGCGGTGAATAGTGCAGAACGTGTTGTACGTGGTCGAGTCAATGATTTATGCCATCGAGGAGAATCAAATTTTACCATCGGTTGCCGTTTAGACTCAACAGAGTGGAACGAACTCAATATAACCCTCAATGTCCGTGATGGAGAACTGCATATCAGTAGCGAACGAATTGTTGATTCAACAAATCCAGTCCCGCTATATGAGCTAAATCAGCCTTCTGAAGGGATAAATACTGATGTTAGTGTCGCGTATAACAATTTTACCAAAGGAAAGAACAAGCCACGAATAACGTGCAGTGATCAAATGGCTATCTTTGTGCAATTAGACAGCCCTGCCCGTTTTGATGCCAAATATGAAAATTCCCAAAAGATAATTCCTGAAACAGTCCGCGAATATCAACGAGTCTTACAGAATATCCTGTTTCTAGATCCTGTTCCCGCCAAAATGCGCGAGTACAGTTTTAAATCTGATAAGCGATTACAAGAAGATGGTACTAATTTATCCAGCGTTCTCTATCGCTTGTGGGAGAACCAACCCGAAAATCAACAGGCAATTCTCAACTTTATCCAGAGTTTACCAGAACAGGCTATAGAAGGGCTAGATTTCCTTGTTGGTCCACGAGATGAAGTCATGGTGCGACTAGCGGAAACTTTTGGTAATACCCGTCGCTATTGTGAAGCTGCATTGTTATCAGATGGCACTTTGCGGGTGTTAGCGATCGCAGCAGCTATGCTATCAGCAATTGAAGGAAGTTTGGTAGTTATCGAAGAAATTGACAACGGTGTTCATCCCAACCGTGCCAAGCATCTACTGTCTAGCATCCGAGATATCGCCGAGCGGCGTAAATTACGAGTGCTGCTTTCCACACACAACCCAGCCCTAATGGATGCTTTACCCGATGCTGCTTTAGGCGATGTAGTCTTTTGTTTCCGAGATCCAGAGGAAGGGAATCAAGGAAATAGTCGCCTGATCAGGCTTGGGGATATGTATGATTTCCCCAGTCTCATATCGCAAGGACCACTAGGACAACTGGTAACTGCTGGGGTAGTGGATAGGTTTGTTAAGTCACCGCACACACCTGAAGACAGAAAACAGCAAGCTCTGGCATGGCTGTCTCGTTTGCAGGAGTACAGCAATGAGTAGTATTTGTCTGATTGATACCAGCATATTCTTGGAAATACTTAACGTTCCCAACTATAATCAACATAGAGCATCAGTTCTCGAAGATTTTCAGACTTATGCTCAATCTGGCTGTACTTTTTTGTTGCCTATGGCGACGATACTCGAAACAGGCAACCATATTGCCCAAAACGGCGACGGCACAATGCGAAGGATAACAGCCTTACGTTTTGTTAAAGCAGTTAAAGAAGCATTCACAGGTGAAGCTCCCTGGCGAACTACTACATTCCCAAACACAACAGAGATATTACTGTGGATTGACCAGTTCCCGGAGTTGGCTGGTAAAAACAAAGCTCCCGATAAACAAGAAGGAACAAGCTTCGGGGATCTCAGCATCATTGAAGAATTTAATAAATCGTGTAAACGTTTCCCCATGAGTGAAGTATTTATCTGGTCACTAGACAGAGATTTACAGAGCTATCATCAAACGCCAACATGAGCCAGTAGTAGATTAGCACTAGTAAAGGAGGCAGTATGGCAACCATTACCATTCGTAATATATCCGATGAGTTGCTTGAGCGCATTAAAAACTTGGCGGCACAAAAGGGGGTTTCGATGGAGCAAGAAGTCCGCGATTTGTTGCAAAAACGTTATGGGCAAAGGGATGAAGTGCTTGCTCGTATTCGTCAACGAGCGGAGGTTTTACCGATGGAAGCAGAAAGTCGGGTGCAGTCTTGGAAATCAGAAGGACGACCTTGATGGTAATTGATACGATGGTTTTCGTCTATGCTGCCTATGTTCTGGTGTATGTAGATGACAAGCATAAACATAGCCCATTGGTTAGTAATAATTATCCATAAGGCTAAGGCATTAGTAATCAATTTGCTCTATAAGAGGTAAGTAAGTCATTCACATCAAATTCATGAAGTTGACAGACTGGCCTGCTTTAGCTAACCAAAATACGGCAATTGTGGCTGTGGAATATCATACGCCTGACAGAATGCAGATTTTAGAGCAGTATTACCATTGGGGTGAGGAGCAATCTTTGTCAGTCTTTCTCTGGAATCCCGGTTACTGCGAACTACAACAATTAATTCACCATCAAGGTCAGTACATCTTACAGTCAACTAATAGGGGTAACAATAAGGATATTCTTCAGTATCTTTTGTCAGACTATCAACCAGGTATTTATTTGTTGGAGGGAGTGTTACAGGAAGATAATGGTAGCCAAATTAGTCAAAAACTTAGCTATCAATTACTGAATGCTTATCATCAAGCTTTGTGGAGTCAGCAAGATAATTACTGGGTATTACTAGAAACTTACGTTCAACTACCTCTAGAATTACAGCCCTTTATTCCTGTACTGTCTAATCCATTGCCAAACCAACAGCAGGTAGAACTGATTGTACAGCAGTTTTTTGATTGTTGTTCGCCCTCGGCTTTAGGCAATGGCTACTCTTACTCAAACACAGCTTCAACAAACCAAGCATTGCAATTGCTAATTCGTGCCTGTCAAGGTTTACCCAGAGGCGAGATAAATTTGCTCCTACAGCAATGTTTAGGTTTTGCAGATCAACTTGAGGATATTGCCCAATTAGTTCTTGATCATAAAGTTAACAAATTAAAGGGACGGGGTTTAGAGTACATTGCTCAACCGGATATCCCCTCATCTGCGGGGTTAGATTTATTGGCAACAAGGTTGGAGACTATTACCTGTTTGTTGCAACCAGAAGCACAAACATATAATTTGAAGTTTCCCACGGGAATGTTGTTATGGGGATCACCAGGAACAGGTAAAAGTTTATCTGCCAAGTTAGCAGCCAAGAAAATGGGCTTGCCACTGTTAGCCGCTAATTGGGGTGTACTATTGGGTAGCCCTCATCCTGACCGAGCTTTAAAGGAATTTATCGGTTTGGTAACATCCCTTGCTCCCTGCGTTCTCTACTGGGATGATTTTGATAAAGGTTTTGCCGGTTGGGACTCGAATGCAGACGGAGGTGTAGCCCGGCGGTTGTCTGCGGGTTTGTTAACGTGGATGCAGGAACACCAAGAGCCTGTTTATACGATTGCCACTATCAACCGTCTAGAAATGCTACCTGCCGAATTAGTGCGTCGTTTTGATGATATCTTTTTTGTAGATTTACCCCATGAGGGGGCAAGATACGAAGTTTTCAATTTACATCTAGCTAAGTATTTTTCAGCTTTTTCAGGCAATGATTCACCTTGGAGTGATGAGCAGTGGCGGAGGCTGTTAGCTGAGTATAGAATTTGTACTCCAGCCGAAATTGGTAATGCTGTGCGTCGTTGTGCTGAGAATGCTTTTGCTCAAGGTAGAGCAGGACAAATTGAGTTTGAGGATTTGTTGAGACAGCGATCGCAATTTACCCCAGCAATGGAGCGAGAATCAGAACAAATGCAAGCTATTCGCAATCAGGCTATTTACGCTCAACCTGTATCGAGTCAGGATGTTTCACGGTTTGCTTATCAACATCGGGAGTTATTTGAGTAACCTGAATGTAGTCTTGAAAATTATGCCCAATGTCGTATTTCAAAATACGACATTTATGAAAATTCTCTATCTTCTTACAGTTGTCGAATTTTAAAATACGACAAAAAATTGATATATTAAAAGCAAGCGCGAGTAAAAATTTTATGAAACAGATAGTTATTGCACTTCTGGCTAACGCTGGTGGAGTAGGTAAGTCTACGATTAGTACACATCTTGCCTATGAAGTCAGTAAGCGGGGTTATAGAGTAGCTATGCTAGATTTAGACCCCCAACGTTCATTAGATGTATTTTGTGGTTTATCGCCAGCCGAAGCAAATTTAACAACAGTAGAATTATTTTCTAAAGATTTTAAAGGTGATTGGTCATTAGCACCAGTTTGGGATTCTAAAGTTGAAGTGTGCCAAGGACATCCCTTATTAGCAGAAATGGCTAATGAACTGGTCATCAGAAAACGGGGAGAATACAGTTTAGCGGACAAACTCAATAAATATCCATTACCTCATAACTTAATTATCTTGGACTGTCCAGCAACATTGGGGATGCTAAATGTCAATGCTTTAGCTGCGGCTACTCATGTATTAGTTCCAGTCCAATTAGAAATGAAAGCTATTTCTGGTTCAGCAGAGTTAGTAGAATGGTGTATTTCCACCAGTGACGAGTTACAACTTGAACCCCGACCACCAATTTTAGGGTTTGTTCCCAGTATGTATAACGGCGTAGTAGCTATGCACAGACAATATCTAGCACAGTTACCAGCAATTGCGGAAAGATTAGGAATCAAGTTATATCCCAAAATTCGGAGTTCTAACGAATTTAAAAATGCTAGTGCCTATGGTTTACCATTGCACAAGTATCGTCCCAAGCATCCAGCTTGTAAAGATTTTAAATTAGTTGTTGATGATGTCATTGCCTTAATTCAGGAAAAATATTGACACTCTCACCGCTAAGGCTACAGATGTAGCAGAAATAACATAAGGAGGTTTAGATGGCAAAAGGATTACCGCAAATAGGTGATAAATTTAAAGGGGCAGTCCAGAAAACAGATCAAGAACAGAAAATTACGGATTTGCAAGCTGAAGTAGAAAAACTACGAGCATTGCAATCACCAGAATTAGAGACGGAAATAGCCAAACTGCGGGAACAATTGCAAACGCAAACAGGTGAGATTGCCATTGATATAGGTTTAATAGATCCTAATCCTAATCAACCAAGACAAACAATTACCCAAGAATCCATTCAGTCCAAAGCCAGATTACTAAAAAAACATGGGCAGATTACACCAATAATTTTAGTTCCGCACAATCACGGTCGTTATCTACTTTTGGACGGGCAGTTACGGTGGTCAGGAGCGCAGGTCTTAGGGTGGGAGACTATTCGGGCATTAATCGTCCCACCTCCAGAGGATTTAGACCAATCATCGTTATTGACTTTTCTGGGTTTTGAAGATTTAAATCCACTAGATAAAGCAGAAGCCATATTTAAAGAGATTACTAAATCCACTGGATTAGAATTGGATGAAGTTACGACAAGTCTGGCAACTGTACTCAAGCGGATTGAACGTAATAATCAAATTAAGGAATTGACAAAATTATTAGTTGCTAATAGTGAAGAGCAACAACAGGGTTTAGAAGCACTGGAAATTATTAATGAAGAGCAAGCTTTATTTTTAGTGTTTTTGGAGTTTGGCTTAAATCCGGCTTCTGTTAAATCCAATCTCTTACCAATGTTATCTTTGCCAGAAGATTTAAAAAAAGCCATTCGTGAACAAGGATTGAAAGGCGCACACGCTTTAGCATTAGCAACATTGTCAGCAAAAACTTTGAAAATTTCGGAACAAGAAGCAGCTAGAGAACGAATCAAAGCCACAGAGCAGGTATTGAAGGAAAATTTAACTGTCCCTGAGACACGGGATTTAATTAAAGGCATTAAGGCTAGATATTTAACACCAGAGCCTTCAGAATCGAAAGAAATCAAAGCAGTTATTCAAAAAATTAGTAGTGGGTTATCTGAGACGACTTTAGCTAATGCTAGTCGTGAACAACTGCAATCTTTACAAGAAATGTTGGCACAGAAATTAGATGAGATTGGTCAATTAATTGGTTCGTCATAATAGGTATTGAGTTGGATAGAGGGAAAGTAACTACATCATTAACCTGTTTGCACACTCTTATACTCAAAGCCTATGCAGAATCTCCGCTCAATACCTATCAATACCTAAACGGCAAACACCCAGGATTGGCATCCGCCCATGCAGTAGCTTCTGCTACTAGCAATTCGTGACCCGAATCCAGGTAAAATTGCATCTTGAACGTCTTCTCCAGGTGTTGGCGCTCTTGACCACCAATGAGTCGCCCTGAAATTAGGCAGTATTCCCGCACCTTTTTTCTGGCATGACTTACTGCCATTAATTTCAGTTTTGTTACCCGCTTGATTTCCTCGATTCTTAAGTCCTCATCAGCAGTAGAATCATCAGCAGAGGTATTTTCCTGCCCATAATTAACACTTCGGAGTGCAGGTTCTGGTATTTCAGCATCCGGTATCAAATTATCAACAGAGCCATTTATCCACCCATTATTACCACCTTGAAGCAGTGGTTCTCCTGAAACTGGATCTAGCAGTGTCTCACCCACAACAAACACGCTCTGTAACCCGTTGTTAACAACTTCCTGTGCTGGTTCTGGTGTTACCATAGCTGGTGTGCCATCCTCAACAAAATCTATTTGCCCCCCGTTATTGCCATTTGGGGTTGATGTTTCTGGGAAAACAGGGGATTCTATAAAATCACCAGTCAAAGCAATTTCCTGCCCATTCTTAGCGGTGTGGAGTAAATGTTCTGCTGTCTCTTCTGCTCCCGAAACAACTACACCCAGTCCGTCAGTCTCCGTCATTGATAAGTTTTCTTTATCGCTTTTTGGCGAGTCGCTGCAAATTGAAGAAGATAAGAAAACCTGATGAATAGTAACTTGATTTAACTGGAAAACAATCGGGTTAACTGTTGACTCTGATTGATTGTTGAACTGAATTGAATCAGTTTCAGAACTATTAAGAGAATTTATGAATTCAAGATTTTCTGGAGACTGAATTACTTCTGATTGGTTTAATTCCTGTTGATTTGATTCCTGCTGACAAACTTGAACTTCGAGATCACAATCCTGAACTTCTAGCTTTTCAGTTTTCTCGTGTTGTTCAATAATCTCTTCGGCTACCTCAGCCCCTGCGGGACTGGTAGCGAAAGGTAAACATAAAACCTTCATATAGGGGAAGTGAGTGTAATCGCCCTCTGGGTAAGGGTTTCGAGGTTCTGGTTTTTTCCACGTTTGATTATTTGGGTAAAAGTGAGTGTAATTGTCCTCTGGATAAGGGTTTGCGCTATTTTTTGGCTCTTGGCTATTTCCTGAATTGATGTTCCTATCCAAGATTGTATCTGCTAGATTAATGCTGTTTATTTGAATTCTATTTTGTTGGTTGTTATTTGTTTCGACGTTATTTGTTTTAATGCTATTGTCTGTGGTGATATTTTGTGAGTTACTGTTATCTGCCCAAGGATCTGGAATGTACCATTGGGGATGCCATAAATGCTTATGCTTGTATAATGTGTTTTGACTGAGTGTTTTGTTATATTGACGTTTATATTCTGCACTTATCTGTTGACTTCTTTCGGTTACTCCTTCACTTAATCCTAGTTCTGTGTTTAATTCTGTTTGTACTGGCAAGGTATTTTGACCTTCTGTACTTCTGTACTGCTGTATTCTTGGTTGTGTTTCTAATTTTTGCACTATAGATATAATGCGTTTTTGCGTTTGTTCGCTGCGTTGCTGGTTTTTACTTTTGGGTTTTTCAAAGGGGATGACATTATCTTGGTTTTGATATTTTGTTATTTCTCTTATATCTGCTATGGCTAGGGCAAATGTGTTCAGGTATGTTCCTAATGGGCGCTTGGGATAACTAGCGTAGGGGGTATACCATTGATGTCTGATTGTGCATTTTACCCAGTCTCTAACTCTGGTTTCGATGCGGTGTTGGTGACGACAATACTGTGTGTAGCCTGGGGCGTTTCTGGCGGTTTCTACGGCATATCTAATCAGGTTCTCGTCTTGTAGGTCTAAAAAGACGATGCCGTAGCCAACGATGATTTGCAGCAGGGTGTTTGTTTGTCCATACCCTGTCCAGCCTGTGGCGATGATTTCTTCCCAGTTACTTTGCCATTCTTCGATTTTGATGCTGGCTTTTTGCCGATATTGTTCTCTTGTATGCCGCTTTCTGGCTTTTTTGCAGGCGTATCTGAGTTTACTGAGGTCTTGATGACGGGCTGCATGATCACAATGGTCGAGGAAGGTGGCTACTGAGTCGCTAATTGGTTGCAGGTCGTCGTCTAGAAGGAGTGCGCCGCTTCCAGGCTGCATGGGGCAACGAATGGCTTTGTAGTTGGTGATGCTGTCTTTTCCCCAGGGTTTGGGGTTGGGGAATATTTCTATTTGTCCGGCACTGATGTTGCCGCCTGTATCTTTGATTATTTGTTCTAGGGCGCAGGCTAGGTTGAATGTGGGGATTTTGGCTGTGAAGGGGATAATGAGGTGATAACCACCGCTATAACTTGATTGGATGGGGACTAGGCTGATTATGCCTATGTCTTCTAATGCGGCTTTGATGGTTTGATAGGCTTCTAGGTTATGGTAGTCGCTGCCTGTATCTATGTCTATTGTGGCGTAACGGGTATATGAACTAAAGCGGATGCCTATGAGATAGTCTTTGTCTTGATGATATGCCCACAGTTCCGATGGCTGGAGGTAATAGTCTTCTGTTCTCCAGGCTGGTTTGCTGAGGAAGTTGTTGGCTGGGGCGATTATCGGACTCCAAGGATGCCAAAAATATTTGACGTAGCGTTTTCCCAACTCGGAGGCTGGTAGGTGGTGTTGGCTTTTTGGGCTGGAACGACGACGGGCTGGTTTGCTGAAATTGTCTGGGTTTTCTGGTAGATACATGACTGGCTTGCCTCGATGTTTTGTGTTTTTTCATCGGGTAGCCGCTAGTTGGCATTTAACCTCTGTGGTTGTAAAAAGCTGCTTTTGGGCTTGAAAGCTCTGAATAAGCCTGATTTTTGTTGCTGTTAGCAATTTTCAGCTATTTTCAGGTAAATGAACTACATTTTTTCTCAGGCTCCAGGCGCAAAGCCAGAAGGAAATAGAGAAACAAGAGTGTAGTACAAATACATGAATTCTGCTGTAATCAGAAATTCCCAGAACTCTTTCATATAAAAGATTCAGAACCATTCGCAGATTTTTACTATCTTGGTTTAATGCCTAATTGTTGGTAAACGGGTAACTCATGGTCTAGAATGGAGATCAAAATCTTTATATTTTTTGGTTGAGCTTGGATAGCTCGCCCGTTGCTGAAACGACTGGAAATCGTTTCGCTGTTTTTGGTCTTCTCATTCTTTCTAGTTCTAGACTTTCCGTTCTAGACCATGAGTTGTCCTGTTACCTAAACTAAGCAACTAGCGGACTACCCAGCCTTTTTTTTTGGAGTGGTGAGACTCCCCTAACAAAGACTGATTGATTGAATTCAGCAGTTCGATTTTTAAATCCATACACAAAATTCCTTGGTAAATGCAGTCCTTTTATTGTAAACCTCTGAAACTGGTATTGACGTAGCCACATCTCCCTTATTTCGCATCAACAAGGGGATTTTTGCAGTCGCATAAGTAAATATTCATGATTATGCCATATTGGCAGAAACAGTGTTTGAAAACGGATCTATCTTCTCCGCAGAAAAAAATCCTGATTTAGCAAGGGTTCTAGCCCCAGTTTGTTACGGGATACTAGAGTTTTTGTTATAGGATACTAGAGTCGTTGTTCTAACGCTCAAAGCTATATCCCACAGGGATTAGAAACCTAATTTTCCATTTTTTTTCTTTAGAACAAAATTTTGTTTTGTAACTAAACTAGAACAAAAACTAGCCGCTGAAAGCTGGAGCAAAATTACGCCATTAACCGCCAAGCAACGATTTAGTTTACAAAGTCTTAAATTCCTCAGATGAGTCAAAATAACGGTTAGTGTTTTAAAAAGCTGGTGAGGTAACTTAATGATTACGTATTTAGTAACAGGAGCAAATCGAGGCATTGGTTTAGAGTATTGTCGTCAACTGAAGGAGCGAGGTGAGCGCGTGATTGCTGTCTGTCGCTCGGCTTCAGACGAATTGAAGAATTTAGGTATATCTGTAGAAACGGATATAGATATCACCTCTGATGAGTCGGTTGCCGATTTAGTCACAAGACTTGATGATCAACCAATTGATGTTTTGATTAACAATGCTGGTATTGTAGAAAGAGTTAGTCTTGAACGCCTGGATATGAATAGCATCCGCAGACAATTTGAAGTTAATGCGCTCGGTCCATTACGACTGACTCAAGCTTTGCTGACCAATCTCAAACAAGGCTCAAAAGTCATTATGATGACCAGCCGTATGGGTTCAATTGAAGATAATACTTCGGGTGGTTCTTACGGTTATAGGATGTCTAAGGTGGCGTTATCAATGGCTGGTAAATCATTGTCTGTGGATCTAAAATCGCAAGGAATTGCTGTTGGCATTCTTCATCCAGGATTGGTAAAGACTCGCATGACTGGTTTTACCGACTCAGGCATAACCCCAGAACAAGCAGTTAAAGGACTACTGGCTCGCATTGACGAATTGAATCTCGAAAATACGGGGACTTTCTGGCACTCTAATGGTGAAATTTTGCCTTGGTAAATTGCGTTACTTTACATAGTGATAAATTTTGTACATATCTTGTCTTTACCTCTATGTAGTTTAAATTTTAATATCTAAGAGGATGCGAATATAGACGGATTGTTGCGGATTTAGGGGGCGATCGCCTCGTTCTACCAGTGAGATAAACTTTTGGGATACGTTTAATAAACTAGCTAATTTAGTCTGTGGCCAGCCTTTAGCAATCCGCGCTTCTCTCACTTGGCTGCCAGTCAATTCAATATCTTCTGGTGGTGTATCCTTGGTTTTGGGCTGTAATCGTTCTACCTTTGGCTTAACCTTGGATGCTATCAGTTCAGGAATAGGATGTGGGGGTTTGATGGTCAGCTTGGCATCCAGTAGTTTTTGAAAGTAGCCTTTAGGCTGTTTCTGTGTATACTCTGGTCTAAGCGATTCAGGATATGTTTTTGGGTCAAATACAATCTGCCAATTCAGTTTGTTAAGCAAGTGCTGTAAAGCATTATCCCAGCGCTGCTTTAGCTTGAAAGCTTTCAAGCGATCGCATGAAGCTTTATCTAATTCTGTTTTGGGCAAGGCAATTTCTATTAGCTCCTGTACCCTGTAGTTGCCATCCAGACGAACCCGGCTATCCAATGTCAAATATATAGCCAACCTTAGTGTGAGTTCTTCGTGATAAGGATCAATTTCTAAGACTTTTTGAGCTAAGTAGCCAAACTGATATAAAGCTGACCGCGATTCTGCTCCCGCTCGGTTTAAAAAGTATTTAGTCCAAGCACCTGGTTGAACAATGATCTGCACTTCATCAGGCTCTTCTATCTTCCCAGATGAATTTACCTGACCATAGGGGACAATCGTGATGTTCCACATCCGACCAATAGGTGTACTAGCATTTATACCACCTTTTCTATTTCTCCCTTCTATCCATACTGTTTTCACTAACAAACAATCCAATGCAAACGCGGTTTTTGCTATTTCTAGAAGTTTTTGATGTTTGGGTAAATCAGTGCGCTTATCCCAGCCTAGTTTTTCAATTAACTCACTACCTTTAATCGTAAATAAGCTGTCCCAAGGTTTATCCTGCTCCATTGTATAAGCAGCAAATATTAAGTGTAATTTAACACTATTAAACCCAAATTTATCAATAATCTGTTGGGCTTCATGCCAAGGAAGTAATGTAACATCACCGGGGGTACTAATATAATGCTCAATATAATTTTGGGGATTACCTTTAGCTCTGTGTTGCGCCACTGCTATCCCCTCTTCATTTTTTTGCCATGACTCTTGTTTTTTAATTTGAGAATTAATACTTGAAAGCATAAGTGCTGCTGTAGGAATCGCTTCAAATGGCAGTGATTTAAATAATGAATTTTCTTGGCTGTCTCTATAGCCTTGAAGATGGTCATTTATTACATTATAGTAATTTTGGATGGTATTTTCATCAACTTGATATTTGGCGGAAACTATTGAATATATCGTACTATATAATACTTCATTAAAGATGGATTCAAACAATTC
>JANMEE010000233.1:0-8716 GCA_031376645.1 Dolichospermum sp. OTE_75_concoct_329_sub
TAGTTTTAAAGGTGTGTTTAAAGAAGTCTACAACTGCATTTGGTCCATACATTGGCTCACCTGAACCAACTTTATAAAACAGGTCATCTGTCAGGTAAGTTTTGACTTTTTCCCAATCTTCAGCCATGATTGCGGCTGATAGTTCCCCAACTACTTGTAATTGTGGTGATGGCGGTTGAACACCATCTATAGGCCATTTTGGTCCGGCAATTGACCATTTAGGAATAAATCCTTGGGCTACTCTTTGTTTACCTTCAGGATGTTCGGCAAAATGTCTCCTCATGGTGTCGGGAGGAACCATTTTTTGTCCTTTGCTAACTGTTAACACAGACGCAGATTGAGGGACAAAAATTGTGGGGTTAAAGACGGGATTTACATCCATGAAAATCCGCAGTTCGCTGAATTTATCTCCTTCAACTCGGAAGATGTCACTACAAGGAAGTGAGATAACTGAGCCATCTTTACGCCAATAGAGAACATCCATTTCTACGAAGACGACGTTGCCGACTTCCCAGATCATTTTGATTTCGTGGTAAACCGCATCAATTTGACTGAAGAAAGCATCGGCTGATTTTTTGATGGCTTCTTTATTCAAACAGACATCAAAGTTACCAAATTGATAAACTGGTGTATCCGTAAAAAAAGCAATGAAACCTTCGGAATCAAAGGCTTCCCCTCTGGAGAATAATCGCTTTACTAAGTCTGTATTCGTTCCGGGAAATTGTTTGGACATGGAGATAGTTCCATTATTGGTTGCTGTTAAATTGCCAGAGTTGTGATTTTGCATCTGGTCAATTTGAGGATGTTGGCCGTTTCCTGTGTGATTGAAGTTGGTAACTGTTGCTTCTGGAAAGGTGAATGTAGTGCCGTTGGCTTGGTTATATTCTGCCATTCCTTTTTGGAAGCTGGTTTTAACTTTACGGGTAACTTGGTTAAATTCCAATTGTTCCCCATTTGGTCCTTTGCAGTAGAACAAAGACCAACCTTCCATTGGGTCATGACTCCAATCTATTTCTGGTTCTCCCGCGGCTAAAGACTCTGGTTCGTTCCAAAATTTAAAAGAATTATATCTGAGGGCAACGGCTCTTCTTTCGGCTTCAGATTTGACGTGGACAACTCGGTTACAAACGACGTTTGTCATCCCTCGCTTGTGACATTCTGCTTCTAACATATTGGCAAAAACATTCAAATCAACGCCTTCTTTGACGTTGAAAGAAATGTGCATGGCATTGACATTACCAATGTGAGAAGGAATGGTAGGGACTGAAGCATGAGAGGCATTAGGTTTACCTGCTTCTCGGAAGTAGATTAGCTCTACAGCAGTATTACCAAAAGAAATAAACTTGACATCTAATGCGTCTTCTTTGGTGCTTCTGAGATGGGGAATAGCCAGATTTTCTGGATCTATACCTTTAGCGATCGCATCTAATTCTTCTTGTTGAAAAAGAGTATTTTGAATGACATCACCGACTAACTCATTTTCACCAACAACTAATTTCCCTCCTAATATTTCTGTGTAAAATTCGAGGGATTGTTTCATGTCATCAACTGTGACACCAACGTGTTGAACGCCTTGCAACAAATGACCTAAACCAGAAGTAGTCAAGGGGCTATGCTTTAAATCAGTTTGACCATTGTTGATTAAACCTTTGCCGTTAGTTTGACCACCAACCATTAAGGTAACAATATCATTTTTGATTTGATTAGTAGCCCCAATTTTAGTGATCAGTTCTGCTACTTTAGCACCACGCTGACCAGCCAGAGTTAACTGACTATCGTAAACAAATGTATTAGTTGTTTTTTCTGGAAATGGTTGGATTTGTTGAATATATTTAGCTGCATCTTTTACTGCTGCTAAATATTCAGAAGATGCAAAAAACTTTTCTCTTTCTAAATGACTAGCAAAGGCAATTTCGTAAGCCGCATGATATTGTTTTTCTGCTGGCTCATAATGACCAACTCCTGCGGCATCTGGACGAGAGTTGTCTACTTCTTCAAATAAGTGTAGTCGGAATTTGAGAACAGAATCACTGCTGCTAACCTTGGAAGCAAATGTTTCTGTTAAATAACGCCGGAAAGCTTCTGTACTAGCACCATTAGCTTTTTTCACCATGACGTGAAATTTGATTACACCTGTTTCACCAATAGGATCACCAGTGGGAATTCTATCTACATAAGTGATGGAATTACCAGGACTGCTATTATAACCGATGGCTTTACGAAATAGGTTATGTTCATCATCCATCAGAATAGCTGAAGCTGTGAACCATGTCTGCCGATCTACTTCGCTGGCAAATGTTAACTCGGCAATCCCATCAAAGTTATCTTCTGGGTCGGTTGTGTAATCTAAGCCAGGAATCTGTGGACAGAAACCACCTTGGTTATGATTTACACGAAATTGCCAATATTGATGTTGACCTGGTAATCTCGCGCAAACTGGTCCGTGGACGTTTTTCCAATATTTATCGAAAAGTTCTTCGGAAATGCCTTGTCTTTTCCACAGGAGTACATAAAAGGCGACTTTCCCTTTTTGATCCCGGGCTGAATAATCTGCTGTGGTTGCCTTTCTACTCATTGTCAGCATTTCTGCTATCCTTGGTGTGCTATTTGCATGATCAAAAATCAAATTCAGGTTAGCAAAGCAAGCTGCAACTTTATTGAATCCCGCATAAGGGCAAAGGAACAAAAGCAGTTCTTCAATTTCTGCGCGAGTTGCACCTTGCTGGAGAGCCATGTTTACATGAGCAGCGAAAGGGTTGCCAAGACCTCTATGATCCTGATTGACAACATCAATAGCGATGGTAATCAAAGCCTTAGTTTTTTGGTCAATTAATGGCAAACCCCAACCTTCACCTGCTACCCGAATGACAAAATCACCAAATTTGGGATTAATTTCTTTTAGACCTTTTTGAAGTTTAAGGTCATCCAAAACCGCGTTTTTGTCCACTCGCTCCTGTTGCATTTTAAGCAGTAGTGATCAAGGTCAATAATTCCTGAGCAGCAAAAACATCACGATAGAAAGTTAGTTGCTCTGTCTTCAAATAACAAGCACCACGATGTCCACGACGCACCCAAGTTACATTACCTTTAGCTAATGTTTCGTTGGTTTCATCATCCACACACTTCCATTCAAAGTAAGTATGTTCACCAAAAAACATGACAATTGGCCAGCACATTGTCACTCCTGGTTGAGCAATTAAAGCCCACCAATGTTTTTCTCTTTCTTTTTGTTGTTCTAAACCTTGGTATGGTCCATCCTGACAAAAATAAACTAGATCATCACGATATTCTCCAGTTAGAATATCGCCTCTTCCTTGTCTCAACGCTTCACAATGGGTAGGCCACCAATCTCTGTTTTCTTGTTCTATTTGTGCGAGGGTGTAATACGGACCAATTTCTGGTAATTTTGGCTCTTTCATCGCCACAATTCTTTCTGCATCCTCGATCAGTTTTTTGGCTACGTAAGGAGTAACTAAACCAGGGCGAGAATAATCGGCTGATAACCCAGTATAGTAACTAGTCCGTTTTTTCGTTGCTTTTTGCTGGCTTTGTCCGTTTGAGGAAGTAGAATATCCGTTGGTTTGTTGATTGTAGAGAGTTTGATTTAGCATGAGAGATTCTATGTTTTCTTGAATTTGGTTAACTGCGCCAATTTCGGTGATCAGTTCTGCTACTGAAGAACTGCGTTGACCAGCGAGGGTCATTTGACCATCGTAAACAAAGGTATAAGCTGATCTTTCAGGAAATGGTTGAATTTGTTTAATATATTTAGCGGCATCTTTTACTGCTACTAAATATTCAGAAGATGCGAAAAACTTTTCTCTTTCTAGATGATTAGCAAAAGCGATTTCATAAGCTGCATGATATTGCTTTTCGGCTGGTTCATAATGGCCAACTCCTGCTGCATCTGGACGAGAATTATCTACTTCTTCAAATAAATGTAGTCGGAATTTGAGGACGGAATCACTACTGCTAACTTTGGGGGCAAAAGTTTCGGTGAGATAACGCCGAAAAGCTTCCGTAGTCACACCATTGGCTTTTTTCACCATGACGTGAAATTTGATCGCGCCACTTTCGCCGTTGGGATCGCCTGTAGGTATTCTATCTATGTATGTAATAGAATTGCCAGGACTGCTGTTGTAACCGATGGCTTTACGAAATAGGTTATGTTCGTCATCCATGAGGATGGCTGAGGCTGTAAACCATGTCTGACGATCTGCGTCACTAGCAAATGTTAGCTCGGCAATCCCATCAAAATTATCTTCTGAGTCATTTGTATAGTCTAGTCCGGGAATTTCTGGATAGAAACCACCTTGATTATGTCCTACATGAAATTGCCAGTATTGATGCTGTCCTGGTAATCTCGCACAAACTGGTCCGTGTACGTCTCTCCAATAGTCATCAAAAAGCTCTAGGGAGATTCCTTGTCTTTTCCACAGGAGTACATAAAAGGCTACTTTTCCTTTTTGATCCCGTGCTGAATAATCACTTTTGATTGCGTTATTAATTGCTGAAAGCATTATTGCTGTCCTTTTTCCACCAATACTTAAATTTCAATTACTGTTGATGTTACTTTGATGAAAATAAAGGCTAAAAGCTGATAATAATTAAATTTTATAAATCAAGCGATCGCCTATATTTACACTTAGACTTGTTTTCTACTACCTAGAGAGAGGTAGAGGATTTGAAAAAGTTTATTCAGCGACAAGGTTGAAGTCATTTAATGCAATTGTCTCAAACTTAAAGTGAGTTGTTATGTCTGTTTTTTGAGGTTAATAATTATTATTCCTATATTAACTCTTACATTGACATCCAACTGAACTTTTCTTTGTGAAAAAATAGGATTTTATTTTTCCCAAATATCCGTGTTTCCGCACTTCAGTAATTTTACTTTCCTCAACTACAAATCAAGGTTAGCCGATTTCAGAATTACACCGAAAATTATTTTCTCATGATTTCATTCAAAGCCCCAAAGCAGCCTGCAACTTTATTGAATCCTGCATAAGCGCAAAGAAACAATAACAGTTCTTCGATTTCTTCAGGAGTTGCTCCCTGTTTGAGAGCCATACCGACATGAGCACCAAAGGGGCTTCCAGGTCCTGCTTGTCCTTGGTTGACGACATCAACAGCAATGGTAATCAAGGCTTTGGTTTTTTGGTCAATTAATGGCAGTCCCCAAGCTTCACCTGCTACTCGCGTGACAAAATCACCAAATTTCGGATTTATCTGTTTTAAAGCCTCTTGAAGTTCTAAATCATCTAAAACGGCATTTTCATACTTCATAGCTTGACTTTTCCTAATTATCTTGGCATCTATCAACTATGTAATAACTGAGACTCACAATTCTAGTTCCGTAGTCAAAAATCAAGATTTGTTAGCCCTTTATCAAGGTATCCACTGGATTTTGAATTCTCTTCTCAATTAATGTTTAACTAACCTTTTTTGAGTATACAGCATAAACTCGGAATATTATGTTGTATTTCCTTTATCAATATGTATATTTACTACCATACATTTACATGAATCTATTTTTCCTGATGAGGATTTTAATAACTTTTTACATATTCAAAAATCAAGTTTAAATAACACCTAATATACATATTCAGCATTTAATGTCAATACGTAAACATGAGTTAATTATTACCTATTCAACTTGTAACTAAATTAAGATTAGGTTAACAATTCTTACTTATTGGTAAAAAGGCTAGGATTATTTCTCCCACTTTTTACCGATAATTTGGTTGATATTGCTTAATTATACTCAACACAGTTGGGACATGGACTTTTACGAAATTACGAAAAACCTAGATTTGTAAGGGTTTAGCACTGCTAAACCCCTACTCACAGAATTAAATGATTAAGCTAAAAGTTGAATGTTGTTCTCAGCCCACCCATAACAATATCTTTGTTGTCAGCATCTTGATTAGGGGCTGTAATCCAGGTGACAGAAGGAGTAATTGAGATATTGTCTGTAATCTGATGCTTGTAATATGCTTCTATGTGCAATGATTTATCTTTTTTGAATTGTGCGTAAGGTAATTGACTTCTCACATCTGTGAGAGTAGGTTCCATTCCCACAATTAACCCCCCCTGATTCCCTCGCTTAAACAAATCAGGAAAAGCCGTTTGAATTGAGTAAGTCCAGATATCAGCATCCCCTTTACCAATTAGTCTAGCTTGGATCAAGTTAGCCCAACCACCAATTAGCACCTTGGGATTAATAGCGAAGTAACCACCAAGCTGATAAGCATTGCTACTAACAGCAGAGGCATCACCAAACAATACACCAGTATCATCAAAGCGATTTGCTAAAGCACTACCTACAAAACCATTGCCTCTAAAAGTTTGACCATTATTAAAGCCAAAATTACCAGGAGCAAAGTAGCCGTGCTGGTATAAAAATTGTAAAAACATCCCAGGGTTGGGATTATAGTTAATCTGTCCAGCAGCTACATAATCTCCGTTGAATAAACCCCCGGCGTTGGAGTCATTAGCAAAAGTTGATAAATAAGTCAAAGTTAGCACTGTCGAATCTACAACCTTATAACTGGCAGAAACACCAGATCCAGCACCAACGAGATAAATAGGAGGCGCTTCAGCAAAGGTACTGGTTGGACCACCGCCAATCCGATAATAAGGAGCAAATTTAGATAGTAAAACGGGACTAAAACGATAACGATTAGCAGCTACTACATCTATAAGCAGATTTTCACCAACGGGAAATTGATATTCTAAACCTAGTATTCTCATACCGCCAAAACTATCACCGGAACCAGAGGTATCGCTGGCACCTTCTCTGGTAGAACCCACATCTCTGCCATTGTTGTTGGTGGTTAGATCAGGAAATGCACTACTGGTAGCACCAATTCCAGTAAATAACAAATCTTTACCTGTGAAGCTAGTTAGTAACCCCAGGAATAGGTTGTATTGCATATTAGCTTGGGGATTACCATCACCGGAGAAATAGGCATTATTTTGAACTCTTAAATTACCAAATAGTTTAGTAGTAGTAGAGAACTGATTTCCAGATATTTCGGTAGTTTTAGCTTCTAATGTATCTACACGTCCACGGAGGGTTGCTAGTTCAGAGGAGAAATCTTGTTCTAGCCGCTGCAAAGAAACTAAATCAGTTTGGACAACAATATCCTTCGTGCCTGTGGCGATTAATTCGTTAATCCGATCTAAGCAAGCATTTAACCCTGCCGCAAATTCATAACGGCTGATAGCACGGTTTCCACGGAATGTCCCATTAGGATAACCTGCAATACAGCCATAGCGTTCAACTAGGGATTGTAAAGCACCAAAAGCCCAGTCTGAGGAAGAAATGTCTTCTAGTTGAGAGACATTACTAACTTGACCCATTGGATCACTTTGCATCTCGTACCCATAACTTTCGTTACTGATGTCATTGCTGGGTAAATCAGTCAGATTTGTTATGGGGGTAGAAGTTTTCTCGAGGATAACAGGAGCTAATTTTTGGACAATTTCTGTGCTAATTGGTATTTTTGAGGTTATTTCCGATGAAGAAGAGGTCTGATCAACTGGTTGAGCGATCGCTGGTTTAACAGTATTAATGAGGATTTGAGCAGCTAAAATTAGGAAAATTGCTCTTGGTCTGCAAAAGTATTGCTGTTTCATATTTAATATAAATTAATTACCTTGCGTTTTTGATAATTAGCTATGTACAATAACATAGTTAGGTTGTTACAGACAGATATACTTAATTAACGGTTGAATGGTATCCTTAATAAAACTATCTCATAATTGATGGATGAGGTGAATACGTAACCGTCCTCTGGTTATACGCTACCATGATTAAAGAAAGAAGTTAAGAGCAGATTATTTTCATAATTTTTTAGCTTCTTTGTGAACTGAACATGATTATACTAAACACGGTTGGGAAATGGACTTTTCCGAAATTACGAAAAACCTAGATTTGTAGGGGTTTAGCACTGCTAAACCCCTACCTACAGAATCAAATGATTAAGAGGGTGTTTGATAGCGTTCACGAAGTGTGCCGGAGGCATAGCGTGGCGTTAGCCATAAAGTATTAAATAAAACCAATAATCTCCAAAAACCTAACCCCCCTGCCACCCTTCCCAGCCTTCGGCACGCTGCGCTAACGTAGGGAAGGGGGGGGTTCAAAGCCTCTCTCCGCTTCGGGGAGAGGTTTACAGGAGGGGTTAATTTATACCTTGAAAACTTTTAAAACATCCTCTAAGCCGTGTTGAGTATAAGTAAAATTAATAGTGTTTTCTGCTGTAATTAAACAAGTTGGATTACACTATACACAGAAACAGTGATGTCAATGTATGTATTTCACTTCGGTGAATTAATTATGTTTCTCAAGCTCAAAAATTAAATGATTGAACATTCTGCTTTGAGAACTTGCTCCTATCTTGAAAACTAAACAGGAAGCCAAACAATAATATGACACATAACGCACAGTCTTTGCCAGGTGACTTATCCGGTACAAATATTGTTGATACTCACTCTGAACCAGCCAAAGATTATTCAATTTTCAACAAGACGCTTAAAAATAATTATCTGATAGTTCCCCAAGATGCTCCACTAAGTGAACGTCCAGCCATATCTACTTCAGGTGATAGATACACCTTCTTACTGACCACTAAAGAAACTAACTTTGGATTAAATGTCTTTGATTTCTTTGTTCCCGAGGGAGGTGGTCCACCACCACACATTCACAATTTTGAAC
>JANMEE010000292.1:0-38950 GCA_031376645.1 Dolichospermum sp. OTE_75_concoct_329_sub
TTTATTTTTATTTGCGACTATTGTATATACACCTATTACACAACTTGTTTGCAATCGTTATTCAAACAATATAGCTACTTCAAATATTGATTTGAGTGCGGGACAAAATACTCTAACAGGAATGTGTAAGTTAACAGAAAACTATTGGTTTGGTCAAGAAAAAAGTGAAGTGCTAGTTTCTGAGTTACTAGAGGCTAAATTGGAAACAGAGATGCAAACCGATAGTCAAGTTAAGCCTAGATACTCATATAAAATTTTACTATTAACTGATAAAGATAGCTTTCCTTTTACAGATAGAACATACCCAAAATTTAAACTTGAAGAATTACAATCAATAGTATTAAGAATTAACCAATTTTTGAAAACCCCTACAGAGAACAATTTAGCGGTTATACTTGATGACACTTTTATGGGTTACATTGTTGTCAGGTTTACTGTATTCTGTGGAATATTAGCGTTGCTAGTAGCGTCACTAGGTTTATTTATCACTTGTAATTTTGATAAAGAAACAAATACTGTAAAACTTAGTCGTTACAGGTGGTTTGGAAAGTTAGGAAAAACAGTTTTTCAATATTCTTTGAACGAAATTACTGATGTTAAGCTTGAACGGATTGATACTAGTATAGACGAATACTTTTTTCGGGTTATTTTAGTAATAGAATCGGGTGATAATCTACCATTAACGCCCAATTATACTTCAAATTATATAAATGGAGATTCTATAGTTAGAGTAACTAAAGATTTTCTGGAACTAAAACATAAAGATATTGCTAGATAAAAGCGTGGGATTGGTAGACTCAGAAAAATATTAGTTCTGAAACAAGCTATGTCTCACATAAGCTTTTTAATAAAATTTTTACCCTCTGTAATTTAATTATTTCACCTTGATATTTATATATTTCAACAGCTTTATGACAATATTTTAATGCTGCTTAATTTAAAGTTCTTAACTGCCGAAAAGAATGCAATTTGTTGAGAAATTTATCACCATCAAAACTTAAAGGATCAACTTTACCATTCCCCACATCTACCGCCCGATGGGTGGTAATTCTCTCATCTGGAACTTGACTTTGAGCAATTAACCAAGCTAAAGAATTATATTGAGCTTCTGTATATCCTGAATGTGCTTCTATATTATTTTTTCCCCAAGCATCGGTCGGGGTTTCTAGAGATACATGATAAGCAAAATTATTCACAGATGGGGATAAATTGGGATTAGTCTGCACAGTTTCCACACCATTAGCACCCTTAAATACCGAATTACCAGCCCCAAAAGCGCGTTTTTCTGGGGGAACTAAATAAATAACCTGTCCCTCTAAAGTAATTATGGCGTGATAACTAGCTTGAACACTTTCATCATCATGAGGTGTTCGGAAAAAATTAATGGCACTGGAAGTGGAATTGGTGGTTTCATGAAGAACAATAATAGGCTGATTATTAAAGGGGACACCATGAATATCTGCGGTGTAGCGATCGCCATAATTGCTAGGATCAACTTGAGCTTGAGCAAAACTAGGTCTATACTTAGCAAAAGCAATAGTAGTTGTATAGATAGGATTGATTTTATTAATCTTGACTGGAGATGGTACTAAATTCCGCTTCTTTTGCTGTGTAGTTTTTGCTGATTGTAATTGCGCTGGTGGATATTGATTCCAAGTTGTAGCTGCTGAAGTTGATGAAATTGTTTGATTGTGTAGTTTTCTCGCACCCCCCATAAATATAGCTAAAATTAGGGTAGCTAACATCAGAAATATCAGTATTACTCTAGTCGCCCACTCTCTAAATCTCATACAATATATAATGAATTTTTCAAACAAGACATATAGCAGGAGACTTTCACTCCTTCTTCCTGAATCCTGACTTCTGTTATAGTCGTCAATATTCGTGATGCGGCACTAGTAACAATTATACTTGATCACTAGTATAAAACCAATTACTTAGTTCAATTCAATGATATTGATAAGATTTTTCGATAGATTTTAGATTTTTTTTCATGTTTATTCCTGGTTAGGGATTTTGTCTACAAGCTTTATTGAATCAGATTTTTGATGATTTTTAATCTTCACCTTGACTAACTGATTAGGTTAAGAGAGACTTATAATTGTAATAGATGTGAATACTAAGGCAAATAATAAATTTTGTAAAAATTATGAAATATATGTGCCTAAGTGTGGAACATTATGAGACAAGTGGCAAATTTGTATTTAAGTTCCTAACCCTAAATTTTGAGCAAGTCTGGTAAAACAGCTTTCGTTCAAATCCACTATCTAGGTTGGCTTTTTTCACTATGGAAACATTAGAATTCATCATTTATCCAGATGGTCGAGTCCAAGAAAAAGTCACCGGTATTATCGGTACATCTTGTTCTGAGGTAACAGCAGCCATAGAAGCCCAGCTAGGAAGAGTGTTGAGTAATGAACCAACCTCAGATTTTTTCGCCACTAACCCGCAACAAACGAATATAGCAAATACACAAACCGCCCACAGCGAATGGTAAGTTTTCCAACTAGTTAATGTTCATTGATTACAAACCACTATGTCACACTTTAGCCAAATTAAGACACAAATCCGTAATCTGGAATCCTTGAAAGATGCCCTTTCCGACTTGGGAATAGACTGGAAACCTGGACCTCGTGAGGTGCGCGGTTATCGTGGTCAAACTCATGCTGCTGCAGTCACAATTGAGCAGCAAAACGGGTATGATATCGGTTTTAGATGGAATGGTCAAGAATATGAATTAGTTACAGATTTACAATATTGGCAACAAAATCTATCTGTAGATGGATTTGTCCGTCAAGTAACTCAACGTTATGCTTATCAAACAGTAGTCAAAGAAACTACTAAAGTTGGCTTCCAAGTAGCCGAACAACAACAAAATCAAGATGGTTCTATTCGCCTAGTAGTACAACGCTGGAGTGCATAATGTCTAATTTGCCGCAGTCGCCAAAAGAAGAGGAATATCACCGTTCGGGTTTAGAACCAGAACTGGGAAGTTTTTTCCGAGATGTCACTGAACGTTCTGGGTTAGAACCGGAATTAGGCGGACTGGTGCGGCAAAAAGGCGTTTATGTGGATGAAATTACTTGTATTGGCTGTAAACATTGCGCCCATGTTGCCCGAAATACTTTTTTTATTGAAGAAGATTATGGGCGATCGCGTGTTATTCGTCAAGATGCAGACACAGAAGAAATAATTCAAGAAGCAATAGATACCTGTCCCGTTAATTGTATTGACTGGGTTGATTACACAGAACTAAAAAGTTTAGAAGAAGACAGAAAATATCAGGTAATTCCTGTAGTTGGTTATCCAGTAGAACATGGTGTAGCCACCACAGAGAAACGCCGGAAAAAACAAAAGTTAAAAAAATCCAGTTCTTAAATTACTAACAACTTGTATTAATTATGTAATTAAGCACTGATATGATCAGTGCTTTTATTTTTAATCGTTGAGACTATATATCATATTACAAGTAAATCAACTTACTCACATATTCAATAAAGAACTCTATGCGTAATATTCTCACCCAGTCTTTAACCATAGGAATAAACATTATTTTCCTTTCCCTATTCCCTTCATTAAACGTCCAAGCGCAAAAGGGAGGAAATAAAATAGAACTCAAAATTTATAGTGAAAACGAGCAAAAACAAAGCTGTCCAGACAAAATTATTGTAACTGAAATTCCCCGTCCTTATCAAGAAGGTAGCTTCTCTACCGACGGTTCTGTGAATTTGAGTGAATACGCAAATAATATTTCTGTCAGCGCAAATAATAGCTTTAGCACCACATGGGTAGGGACATTAAAACCAAAATATGCAAAATGCTTTGCTTCTGCGGGAATGACCAAGATTAATGGCGAAAAATATACTGGAAATATTAATCATTTGCGGCTGCATTTTATCAAAGGTAAAGTTTATTTTATGCTTGATTTAGCCGGCGGTTTTGATCCTAATAATTATCCATTAATAGTTATTAAACAGGGAATAAAAATAGGTAATCCCGTATGGACTTGGGGGGGAACTGATTAAATAATAAGTAATACTCTCTAGTCTGAATGAATCTCTCTTCTTTTGCGTGAGACAAAATTTCATTAACCTGAAAATCCTATGAAACCAACATCCCAAACAGGTGCAGCATTCATCACCACAGGAACATTAACAGGCGCGAGCATCTCCTCTACAATTGGTGGAATTGGACTAGCAGGAAGTTTCGGTGGTCTGGGAATAGGTGCTGCTTCTGTAACCGCTGCGGGTGCTGCTGTTTATGGTGTTTTCAAAGGAATCACAGAAGGGGATACATTAGCTTTTAGCGCAATAGGAATAGGTGCTACGGGTGGTATTGGGGTTTCTGGTATTATCGGTAATATTGGATTTGTCGCGCCTAAAATTGGTTTAGCTTTTGGTATTGGTACAGTACCAATGGCGGGAATTGGTGCAGTTTTAGGACTTGCTGCTTATGGTGTGGCTAAATTATTAGATGATTCAGAATTTCAAGAAACTCCCATGCAGCTTTTTGAACGCATGGAAGCAAAAATTTTAGAAATGGACGACTATAACGCCGCAGTTATTGAATTAGATTTATATTTATCTGGTAATGATATTAATCAAAAATTTGCAGCTTTAGAAATTGATCATGAATTGGAACAACTTCAGAGCAAAATAAATAGTAACTCTTCTAAAATTGAAACAAAAACGTTATCTATTTCTAATCAATTACCCCAAAATTGGCAATATGTAAAAACGATAAAAGGACATTTTGGTAATATCAATGCAATAGCTATTCATCCTGATGGTAATACTTTGATCAGTGGTAGTGATGATAGACAAATTAATTTATGGAATTTGCCAACTGGAAAATTGCTATATACTTTTTCTGGACAAGCTGAGGCTGTGTTATCTGTCGCTATTAGTCCCGATGGAAAACAGGTAATTAGTGGTAGTGTAGATAGAAAAATCAGTAGTTGGCAATTAGCAACCAAAAAATATAATCGCACATTTTCTTATTTAAATTCTCCCTATAGTCATAATGGTTTTGTCAATGCAGTTGTTTATAGTCCTAATGGTAATATTATTGTTAGTGCTAGTACGGATAAAATTATCAGAATTTGGGAAGGCTATACAGGAACAATCAAACGCACTTTAAATGGACATACAGACGCAGTTTTAGCTGTTGCTATTAGTCCTGATTCTACAACTCTTGTTAGTGGTAGTGCTGATAAAACTATCAGAATTTGGGATTTACAAACTGGTGAAACTCGTTATATTATTAGTCAGCATTTAGCAGCAGTAAATACATTAGCAATTACTCCCGATCATCAGACTTTAATTAGTGGCAGTGCTGATGGTACAATTAAATTTTGGAATCTCTATACTGGGAAACTGCGCTGCACTTTAGAGAAACACTCAACGGCGATTTCTGCTATTGCTATTAACCCAGATGGTAAAACTGTTGCTAGTAGTAGTCAAGATGGCATTATCAAACTTTGGAATGTCCAAACTGGGGAATTGGTAGAAACTATTTCTGGATTTAGTCCCCTAGCTTTTAGCGCAAATGGTAAAATCTTGATTAGTGGTGGTAAAGATGGCACTCTCAAGATTTGGCGACAGGTTCACAGCAGTGATGATTTACCCCTAATTGGAGAATGGTGGGAAATTTTAGATGTAGAACCCAAAACTCACCCCAAAGATGTCAAACTTGCCTATCTAAGATTAGCTAGATTATATCACCCTGATATTAACCCGACTATTAGTGCTAAAACTGCTATGCAAGCAGTTAATCAAGCTTATCATAAGTTTCAACAGCAATTAAACATAAATTAGTGAGTCCGTAGGGGTTTAGCTTTTGCTTTACCCTGACCGTGATTAATTTGTACAGTGTGTAAGTTCTATATGCGTTTATTTTTTTTAATTGTTTATATTGCATATTCTAAAAAAAGGTTATAAATTGTTAAGTTGTAGGGGAATAATATATTTCGTCATTTCAATAGCCAATTTCTGATTAAGTATATATACTATAGTCAGGTAATTCTACAAATACAAGGGCGTGTATTTTTACTCATGGAAAAAACTGCATCATATTTAGCAACAATGCCCTCATATTGAATGATTTTTAGTATTTTGACTGGATTGATATTTGCTATTTCAAAGTTATGATGAAAATGGCATAAAGAATAATTAAAGGTGCATCTACTTCCAACAAATCTACTATCTAAATGGAGTTAGTCTAGTAATGCAACTAAACAAATTAGAGACAAGTAATAATATAGAAAATGAAGCGTGGCAAGCAGTAGAGAATTCAATTCTCTATTACAAAGGTCAACCTGTCGGCACTGTAGCAGCTTATGATTCATCAGTAGAAGCACTAAATTATGACCAATGTTTTGTCCGAGATTTTGTTTCTTCAGCTTTAATTTTTTTGATTAAAGGCAGAACAGACATTGTTAAAAATTTCCTAGAGGAAACATTAAAGTTACAACCTAAAGAAAAGGCATTAGATGCCTATAAACCCGGTAGAGGCTTAATTCCAGCCAGTTTCAAAGTTGTTTCTGCCAATGGGGAAGAATTTTTAGAAGCTGATTTCGGTGAACACGCAATTGCCAGAGTCACACCTGTTGATTCTTGTTTATGGTGGTTGATTTTATTACGTGCTTATGTAGTTGCTATAAAAGATCCTTCTTTAGCTTATCAACCGGAATTCCAAACAGGAATTAGGTTAATTATGGATATTTGTTTGGCAAATCGGTTTGATATGTACCCAACACTATTAGTTCCTGATGGTGCGTGTATGATAGATAGACGCATGGGTATTTATGGACATCCCTTAGAAATTCAAGTTCTATTTTTTGCGGCTTTACGTGCAGCGCGGGAACTCCTAATTTGTCAAGGTAATCAGGATATTGTCGAAGCAATTGATAACCGCTTACCTTTATTGTGTGGACATATTCGTCAACATTATTGGATAGATATTACTCGACTCAATGCAATTTATCGTTTCAAAGGTGAAGAATACGGAAAAGCTGCTGTCAATCTTTTCAATATTTATGCAGACTCTTTACCTTATTATGAATTAGATAAATGGCTACCCAAAAAAGGTGGTTATTTTGCCGGAAATGTTGGACCATCACAAATGGATACTCGGTTCTTCACTCTCGGAAATTTAATGGCTGTAATTTCTGATTTATCTACGGAAGAACAGTCTCAAGCAATTATGACTCTGATTGAAAAAAGATGGGAAGATTTAGTAGCAGATATGCCCATGAAAATCTGTTATCCTGCCTTACAAGGTGAAGAATATCGAGTTGTCACAGGATGTGATCCTAAAAATATTCCTTGGTCATATCATAATGCAGGAAGCTGGCCTGTTTTAATGTGGATGTTAGCAGCAGCGGCAGTGAAAACCAAAAAACCACAATTAGCAGAAAAAGCCATTGAAATTGCGAAAACTAGACTAAGTGAAGATGAATGGCCAGAATATTATGATGGTAAAAAAGGCAGACTAATTGGTAAACAAGCTAGGAAATATCAAACTTGGACAATTACAGGTTATTTATTAGCTAAAGAACTCATAGATAATCCTGATTATTTGCCATTAATTAGTTTTGATAAATTACCTCCAGATGTGGTCTCTAGAGCCTGTGAATTTGAAGTTGGCAATAGAGATCCTTACATGGATCTTTAATACTAATTTAATGTGAAAATTGTCGAGTGGGTTAGCTTCGGTATAACCCACTTGATGGGAATACATCAGACTATATTTACTAATTTTGTTAAGGTTTATATTGATTGAGATCAATGGTTAATTTCTGTGATTTATTCTCAATCAAATATGGTATTTTTGTGCATTAGAGTAGGTAAACAGAAAAATTTAGAGTCGGTTTTTCTCACCTTGCTCTCTACCTTCCGTTACAGCACTTCCTTTGTGTTATGAGGTACAAAAACCCCACCCCCAACCCCCTCCCCGCAAGCGATGAGGGGGCTAAGATGTACCTCATAAGAGCAGAAACTGCTGTAGTGTCACGAAGTTTTCGCCACCCCCAAAAAGCTGATCTTGAAACGGTCATAATGCAAGGGTCTCTGAAAGAGCATGATCCAAGTGGCGAAAAAATAATGACACTAACCAATATCATTGAGGAATTAAGGGCCTAGTACCGCAAGGCGGAAGTCAAAAGTCAAAAGTCAAAAGTAATACTGAGCAAGCTTTTTGGCGATTGAGAATGGTTGATTTATTTACGCCGTGTTGTACTAGACCCTACGGGTATTGACACCAGAAAAAATTTGATTCTGGAAAATGTAGTCTGATAGTGACTAAAATTGTTACGATAATTTCAGATTAGTTGTTGAAACCTTGATTCAATCTGAAACCTTAGAATTACTAGAGTGGACCCGTCTGTGCCAGCACCTTTCCACCTTTGCGGCGACTAAGTTAGGGTCAATCGTTGCGCGTAACCTGCCGATTCCTGAAACTCAGGCAGAAAGTGAACAGTTATTAGCGCAAACTAAAGAAGTTTACGAACTGGAAATCCGTTTACATCCAGGATTATCCTTTGAGGGTATACAAGATATTGGTGATTCCCTAGAACGGGCAGCACTCCAAAGTATTTTACCTGGAGAGGAACTGTTAGCGATCGCTACTACCCTAGCAGGAACAAGAAATTTACGCCGTGTCATTGATAATCAGGAAAATGTCCCCGTTTTAGCCAATTTAGTGGCGCAATTGCGGACTTATCCAGAGTTAGAACAGGAAATCCACCGTTGTATTGATGAACGCGGGCAAGTAACTGATCGTGCTAGTCAGAAAATGGGGGAAATTCGGGGAGAATTGCGGAAAGTTCGCAGTCAAATTACTCAAAAACTCCAAAATATCATTCAAGCTAAATCGGGGGCAATTCAAGAACAGTTAATTACTCAAAGAAGCGATCGCTTTGTCATCCCCGTTAAAGCCCCGCAAAAAGACGCAATTCCCGGCATTGTTCACGACACCTCAACCAGTGGCGCAACCCTGTATATAGAGCCAAACAGTGTCGTCCCCTTGGGTAATCAACTCCGGCAAATTATCAGAAAAGAACAAACTGAAGCCGAAGCAGTTCGCCGCACTTTAACAGAGAAAGTAGCAGAAGTTACCCCAGACTTAGAAAGGTTATTAGCCATTGTCACCACCTTAGATTTAGCAGTTGCGAAATCTCGTTATAGTCTGTGGATAGGTTCTAACCCCCCGCGTTTTGTTAATCGGGAAGACAATGAAATTATCACCTTGCGAAATCTGCGCCACCCGTTGTTAGTATGGCAACAGCAGCACGAACAAGGAAATCCCGTAATTCCCGTAGATTTATTCATCAGTCCCCAAATTCGGGTAGTCACAATTACCGGACCGAATACAGGGGGAAAAACTGTAACATTAAAAACCTTGGGATTGGCGGCTATCATGGCAAAAGTGGGTTTATTTGTTCCCGCCCGTGAACCCGTAGAAATACCGTGGTTTTCGCAAGTTTTAGCTGATATTGGCGATGAACAATCTTTACAACAAAGTTTATCTACATTCTCAGGACATATTCGCCGCATTAGTCGGATTTTGGAAGCAATTGATTATAAAGGAGTCAGGAGTCAGGAGTCAGGAGTCAGGAGAAAGGAAGAAGAAGAAGAAGAAGAAGAAGAAGAAATAAAACTACCAATTCCCAGTCCCCAGTCCCCAGTCCCCAGTCCCCAGTCCCTTGTTTTACTGGATGAAGTTGGTGCAGGTACAGATCCGGTTGAAGGTAGTGCATTAGCGATCGCTTTACTGAAATATCTCGCCAACCATACCCAGCTAACAATGGCTAGTACCCACTTTGGCGAACTCAAAGCCCTCAAATACGAAGATCCCCGCTTTGAAAATGCTTCCGTAGAATTTAACGAAACCACACTTTCACCCACTTATCGACTGTTGTGGGGGATTCCTGGCCGTTCCAACGCCTTGAGTATTGCCTTGCGTTTAGGCTTAAAACCAGAAGTCGTAGCAGAAGCGAAAACTCAAGTGGGAGAAGCCACAGACGAAGTAAACCAAGTTATTGCTGGTTTAGAAGCCCAACGCCGCAATCAAGAAACCAAAGCCGCTGAAGCCCAAAGTTTATTACGTCAAGCCGAAAAATTATATAAAGAAGTTTCTGACAAAGCCGCAGCCTTAGAAGCCAGAGAAAAAGATTTACGGGCTTCTCAAGAAATTGCAGTTCAACAAGCAATTACCCAAGCCAAAGGAGAAATTGCCCAAGTAATCCGCCGTTTACAAAAAGGCACAGCCAACGCCCAAGATGCCCAACAAGCCACCGCATCTATTAATCAAATTGCTCAAAAATACGATAGCGCAGCGTGGCGTTCAGCCATACCTGCACCCCCAGCGAAACCTAAAGCTGGGTTTATGCCCAAAGTAGGCGATCGCGTGCGAATTCCCAAATTAGGGCAAACCGCTGAAGTTTTAACAAATCCTGATGCTGACGGTAATTTTGCCATTCGCTTTGGCATCATGAAAATGACGGTTCAACTCCAAGACATAGAATCACTAGATGGACAAAAACCCGAACCCATAGTCAAATCCAAACCAGCCCCAACCGTAGTTCCACCCCCACCAGCCCCAGCCATTCGCACCTCCAAAAATACTGTAGATTTGCGCGGAAAAAGAGTATCTGATGCCGAATACATCTTAGATAAAGCCATCTCTGAAACCGATGGACCCCTATGGATTATTCATGGACACGGTACTGGTAAACTTAAACAAGGGGTTCACGCTTTCTTACAACAACATCCCAGAGTGACAAACTACGAACCCGCAGAACAATCTGATGGTGGTACGGGTGTCACAATTGCTCATATTTAAAGGAAACAGGAAACAGGAAACAGGGAACAGGAAACAGGAAATAATTATTATCAATTACCACTGTCAACCATCAACAGTCAACCGTCAACCGACTAATCTCGTTTCCAAATAAGTAACAGTCACAGCTTCTTTCAGCCTAATCATCTATGCTAAAAGTTATGCACTCAACAGCTAAATCCACTATACCAAAATCACCTTGGGAGGATTTAAGCCAAATCCCTGCCCCAAACACAATTCAATGGGAAAATATTAAAACTCAGTTAGATTTAGTGCTAATAGCCCTAGAAAGTTTAACTGGAATTGGTTCAGAAGCAATGCTGTCAGCCGCAGTTAATCTCAACCTAGAATCAAAAGTACCAGATCGGGTGGCTTTATGGCGATTGCGGCAATCAAATCCTCTTCGCAAAAGTCAAGGAGGACGAAAAAAGTTAGACGTAGAAGAAGCTCGATCTCTAGTTCTCATTATCTGTCATCTCGCCAAACAGCACCAAGAAATAATTCGCCGGGCTGTAGGTTTACTAGAACAAATGACAGCAAATAAACAGAAACCTCACCAAACTGCGTTATTGGGAGATTATATAGATACTTTTTGTAATACTTACCAAGAACGCATGGAAGAAGAAGAAAAAACTTCAACAGATTTACTTACGCATCTAGCCCTAAAACTGTTAATAAATTTACTCTTTTATAGTGCTTCCGGTGGCCACCGTCGTTTGTGGTTAGCACTCATAGATCCTTCCACAAAATAATTTTCGATTTTCGATTTTCGATTTCCATTCCCAATCTAAAATCCAAAATTCCTTATTTTTTCCTTTGCAATTGTTGTTATGTCTCCATCAAATTCTGTCATTCGTCGCTACACCCCCCCGACTTGCACACTAGAAATATCGGCGCAAAACTCCCCCTTGTCCCGCTGGACAGATAAAACCATTATTAATGATCTCACTTTTCGCCTGCAATTTGATGATCCCCGACTAGCAGAAGAACAGAAAATTCTCATTGAAGGTGATCACCAGCAACTAGAAGTTTTATGTAATATCGTTACCACTTATATTCAAAAACTTCTGCAACAATCTGTGGAAGATTTCAGTATTACCTTATCAACAAATGATCATCCCAATACAGAATCAGCAGCAGAATTACAAGACATTCCTCCTAGTGTCTTTCCTACCCAAAATTTATCATCCTTTAAAACTCAAACTACCCAAACAAAAGTTTATTTAGAATCCAGTAGCAATTTAACTCACAAACTCTATTTTGGTGATCTTGTTAACCAGACATCTGGACAGCTAATTGAACTGAGTTTGCTGCAACTATTTGATTTATCAACAGCTTTAGATGAATACTCATCTGATATGATTGTCCTCCCAACTACCAGTCATCAAACTGTTAGTCCGAGTCTACCTAAGTGGGCACCCATAGCTGCTGTTTTAGTATTAGCAGCCGGTTTAACACCATTTACCTGGCAGTATGCCAACAATATGCAGAAAAATCGGCAAAAAGTAGCGAAAAATACTCCTGAATCCCTAAAACCAATTGCGATCGCACCTTCTTTACAAGACGCTACACCAACACCGTCACTTAATTTAATCACTCCTCAACCCCAACTGACACCACCACTTCCTAACTTTAGTACCCCCGTACCACCGCTGTCCTTTCCTAATGCAACTATTCCTGCGGCACCAACAACAAAATCTCAGCCTCCCTTAACCATACCTGCCGATACCTTTGCCAATCCTGTAACTCCGCAAATTCCCCTACCTGGGACAATACTTAATTCTGATGGTACTATAGTGACAGGGCTTAAACCTAATTCTCCCAAAATTCTGGCTAAAAAAGGGATTAATACCACTAAATCTCAGAATTTGCCATCTAATCCTTCCCAACCATCTCAGTCTATTGCCACTCTCCCCAACAACAATTTTAGTAATATTCCTAACGCAATGCCCACCCCTCCTGCCGTGGAATTACCGTCAGGTGTTGTAGGAATTGCCACCCCAAATCAGGCATCTCCAGCGGAAAATCAAGATAATTCAATGAGTAAATTAAGAACTACAACTAAAACCACTTCAGGTACAGAAGTTCCTAATAATAATAAGACTTTATTTGATACACCCCAAGTAGCAGAAGCCAGAGAATACCTCAACAAGCGCTGGCAACCACCAACTGGACTTTCTCAAACTCTAGAATATAGTTTAACATTGGGAGTTGATGGCACAATTGAAAGAATTTTGCCCTTAAATCAAGTTGCCAGACAATACATTGATAGTAGTGGCATTCCCCAAATTGGTAAACCTTTCGTTTCTACTAATAAATCTGGACAAAACGTGAGAGTACGAGTTATCCTCAGTCCTGATAGTAAGGTACAAACATTTCCAGAAACACCATAAAAATTCAAAATTTGATTTTTAAAATCCACGTAGGGTGGGCAATGCCCACCATCAATAATAATTAATAATAGCGAAGATATTCAATAGCTACCATCAATAATATTTATAGAAAAATATGAATATTTGATGTATTAATATATTAACGGTGGGCATTGCCCACCCTACAGAAGTGGATATTTAAAATTATCTGATGTCAAATTACAGACGGGTTTATATTCCTGGAGGAACTGTATTTTTAACTTTGGTGACATATCAACGTTATCCAATTTTCTCAAAGCCAGAAAATGTTTCTCTATTCCGTTATGCTGTTGCAAATATCCGTTCAGAAATGCCTTTTGAGATTTTAGGGGCGGTTGTTTTACCAGATCATATTCATTTTATTTGGACTTTACCAAATGATGATCAAAATTACTCAAAGCGGGTTGGAAAAATAAAGGTTTTATTTAGTAAGTCTTTGGGTGAAAATTTGGATCTACCTGAAAATTTATCAAAATCTCGTCGTAAACATCGAGAAAGTAATGTTTGGCAACGTCGTTTTTGGGATCATCATATTCGTAATGAACTTGATCTTCAAAGACATTTAGATTATATTCATTTTAATCCTGTTAAACATGGCTTTGTTTCTTGTCCTCATTTTTGGCAATATTCAAGCTTTTATAAATGGGTACGTCAGGATATTTATACTCATGATTGGGGTTGTAATTGTTATGGTAAAGAAATAAAAGTACCTGATTTTCAAGATATTGCGGAAATGGTTGGAGAGTAGTAAATTCAAGTTTAAATGAATATATAGGTGGGCAATGCCCATCCTACGAAGATGGAAAATCAAAATTTCAACACCCAAAAATATGTTGAACAGATGTCGTTATTATTGGATTTACCAATAAATGATGAATATAAAGATGGAATAATTGCCAATTTTGAAAAAATTCAAGACATAGCCGAAATTGTCAATAACTTCCCTTTACCAGAATCAATGGAAATTGCCCCGATTTTTGAACCATGAAAGATGCTGTGTCTATCGCCGAAAATGTGTTATCAGGTAAGGTGAGTGCAAAGGAAATTACTCAGGCTACATTAACTATAATTGCTGCTAGAAATGATCAATTAAATTGTTTTACAAGCATTATCACAGAAACAGCTTTACAAGATGCAGAAAATATTGATAGAGAAATTATTGAAGGTAAAAATCCTGGTGTTTTAGCTGGAGTACCTTTTGCAGTGAAAAACTTATTTGATATTGCTGGTTTAACAACATTAGCAGGGGCAAAAATCAACGCCGAAAATCCTCCAGCTATCCAAGACGCAACCGCAATTAGGAGATTAAAACAAGCCGGTGCGGTGTTAGTGGGTGCGTTAAATATGGATGAATATGCTTATGGATTTGTTACAGAAAATGCTCATTATGGTGCAACTCATAACCCCCATGATTTAAAACGGGTTGCAGGAGGTTCTTCCGGTGGTTCTGCGGCTGCGGTTGCTGCTGGGTTAGTTCCTTTTACTTTGGGTTCAGATACTAACGGTTCTATTCGTGTTCCTGCGGCTTTGTGTGGTGTATTTGGATTTAAACCTACCTATGGAAGATTATCCCGTGCCGGGGTAAAATTATTTTCTAGCAGTTTAGATCATATTGGCACTTTTACTAATTCAGTGCGAGATATTGCCACAATTTTTGATGTTTTGCAAGGTGAAGATGAAAAAGATCCGATTTGTACAAAACGTCCCATGATTCAATGCTTACCACAACTAAATAATGATATATCTAATCTTAAAATTGCGATCGCTGATGATTATTTTACCCAAAATGCCGAACCAGCAGCTTTAGCAGCAGTTCAGAAGGTGGCTGAAGCTTTAAATATTAGCGAGTATGTGACAATACCAGAAGCTAAAATTGCCCGGGCTGCGGCTTTTATAATTACAGCTTGTGAAGGGGCAAATTTACATTTAGATAAATTAAAAACCCGTCCTCAAGACTTTGACTTTGCAACGCGAGATAGATTTTTAGCAGGTGCTTTAATTCCTAGTAATTGGTATTTACAAGCACAACGATTTAGATGGTGGTATCGAAATCAAGTTAGAGAAGTATTTCAAAATTTAGATATAATTATTGCCCCAACTACACCAATTGCAGCCCCATTAATTGGTCAACAAACTATGATATTAAATGGGCAAGAAATTTTGGTTCGTCCTCATTTGGGTTTATTCACACAACCATTATCTTTTATTGGTTTACCTGTTTTATCAGTTCCAATTAAGCAAGAAAATTCTTTACCTTTAGGTGTACAATTGATAGCAGCACCCTATAATGAAGCTTTGATTTTACAGGTTGCAGCGACTTTAGAAAAACAAGATATAATTTCTGTATAAATCCTAAATATCAAAATTATGAAAACTTATGACTGGATTGTTATTGGTGCGGGAATTACTGGGGCTGCACTTGCTTATGAACTGACAAAAATCGGGTTTTCTGTGTTGTTATTAGAACAATACCAAACACCACAAAATGCTACCCGTTATAGTTATGGAGGAATTAGTTTTTGGTCAGCAACCACACCAATTACAAAACAATTATCTGAAGAAGGTATTACCCGTCACCGTATCCTTTCACAAGAATTAATAGCAGATACTCAATTTCGGGAATTGGATTTAATATTAACTATTCCTGTGGATACTAATCCAGAAATCATGGCTAAATCTTATCAAGAAGTAGTCATTCCTCCGCGGTTAATTAGTATTCAAGAAGCTTGTGAATTAGAACCTTTATTAAACCCCGAAGTGATTTCTGGGGCATTAACTGTTAAACATGGTCATGTTCACCCCGAAAAAACTACCCAAGCATATATTCAAGCAATGGTAAATTTAGGAGGAGAAATCCAATTTGGTCAATTCTTAGAATTAGTAACTACACCCTTTCAAAAATGTACAGGAGTGAAAACAAATAACACTACTTTTAATAGCGATAATGTTGTCATTTGTGCTGGAGGAATTACTCGCAAATTACTTAAATCAATGGGTATTGCGGCAAAGATATATTTTTCTCATGCAGAAATAATTGAAACACCACCTCTTGATATTAAATTAAATAGCTTGGTATCACCAGCAAATCTGCAAAGATATGAACTAGAAGCAGAATGTACTCAAATTGATGAATTATGGGATAACCCAGATTATGAAATAGTACCAGCAATTCTAGATGCTGGTGTAGTGCAATTTCTTGACGGTAGTTTGCGCTTAGGTCAAATTAGCCGAGTTTTAACAAATCCTCAAGGGGAAATTAATTCAGCAGCAAGTGAAAAATGGTTACGAGAAAGCATTACGCAAATATTACCAACTTTAGACAATGTACCAGGAAAATGGCATCATTGTATAGCTGCTTTTACCCCTGATAAATTACCCTTAATCGGTGCTATGGGCGAATTTTCAGGATTGCATATATTTTCCGGTTTTAGCAGTCCTTTTATTTTTCTTCCACCTTTAGCAGTCCGTTTTGCCAAGTTTGTATCTGGTCAAGAAGATGAGATAATTAAACAGATGTCTCCCCAGCGTTAGTATTCCTCCTTTTTCACTAAGTAGATGGGCTAAAATATATAGTAATCCTAACTGATTTCTGATAGCTTGCGTGGCGTAGCCATACAATATCTAAGTATTGTGGGCATTGCTCGATCTACGTATATGTTCAAAAATCAAATAGCAATCCTATATGAGACTTCCAAATAAAAAAATATCCCAAATTCTCTTGTGGTGCAGGCATAAAAAGCCTGCTAATAATATAAGGAGGGAACCAGATGCCCATCCCACAAGATTGGATAATTTTTTTTGTGGCCTTGTAGAGAAGTTCTATTAGCCATTGCAATTAATAAATTTTATATCCTAAGTAAGTGAACAGAAAAAAACCGTAGACGCGAAGCGGCTTCTCGAAGAGTAATATGTAACGAAAAGTAAAATATCCCAAAACCTCTTCTGGAGTTCCCTGTTCCCTTGTCATAACGACAATTTTTAACGCCTACCTACTTACTATTATTCGTAACTGTAGACAAGCATTGAGAGAAACTGGATTTGTGATTAAATCTCTTAACTCAATTTCATGGTAATAAAATCAGGATCAGTCAGATTCTCAGGGAGAAAAGGAGACTCTGTGGGAAAAGAATTAATAGGTAATTTAGTTTCGGTACTGGCCGCACGAACTGCTTTTAAGTAACAATCAGAAAATATTTCTAAATAATAAGGTTTTAGGCTAGGGCTATCTGCCAATAAAGATTCAATTTGATAAAATTGTTCCCAAATTGTCCACACCCAACTAGAAGAACATTTTTTAGGTTGATATTGATACTTGAGTAAGTGCATGAGTAAAACTATAAGTCGGTTTTTAATTTCACGTCTTTTATCTTTTTCCATGTCCTCTATTTCTTCAATCAAATGCTCAAAATCAAGATATTCTAGTTGGCGATAGCTTCGTTCGCTGTAGGCATCGCGCAATAACTTAGCTGTCGTTTCTAGCCACAAACAATAATCTTGATCATAAAGATAACTACTCAAAGACGTAGATTGTAAATTGGTAGTCATAAAAAACAGATAGCCTTATTTACGCCATCTCCCAATTATATAACATTAACTAATAAAAACCGGGGAACTTTAACGCTACCCGGTTTATTCTTGTAGGGGCATAGCATTGCTATGCCCTATTTATTGCTGATAAAAATTCAAAAAAATTAAACTTTAGCAGCAGATTTCATTACTAATTCACCTTTAGCATACTTAGCAGCAAAATCTTCTAAAGAAACTTGCTTAATTTTGCTTGCATTACCAGCAGTACCAAACTGTACATAACGGTCAGCACAAACCTTTTGCATATAGACAATAGAAGGCTTGAGGAAGTGACGGGGATCAAATTCCTTGGGATTTTTAGCCAAAGCCTCACGCACAGCCGCAGTAATCGCCAAACGGTTGTCAGTGTCAATATTTACCTTACGAACACCACTCTTGATACCTTTTTGAATTTCTTCTACAGGTACACCGTAGGTTTCAGGAATAGCACCACCATATTGGTTAATGATTGCCAACAAATCTTCAGGTACAGAAGAAGAACCGTGCATTACCAAATGGGTATTAGGTAAACGGCGGTGAATTTCTTCAATGCGACTAATAGCCAAAATTTCACCAGTAGGCTTACGGGTAAACTTGTAAGCGCCATGACTTGTACCGATAGCCACAGCCAAAGCATCTACTTGAGTAGCTTCTACAAAATCAACAGCTTCATCAGGATCAGTTAACAGTTGAGAATGGTCTAGTGTACCTTCAAAACCGTGACCATCTTCAGCTTCACCAGCACCGGTTTCCAGAGAACCTAAACAACCTAATTCACCTTCAACGCTGACACCTAAAGAGTGAGCTACGTTGACAACTTCGCTGGTAACTCTAACGTTATACTCAAAGCTGGCAGGGGTTTTAGCATCAGCTTCCAAAGAACCATCCATCATCACACTGGTGAAGTTGTTCTTAATGGCTGAATAGCAGGTAGAAGGAGCATTACCATGATCTTGGTGCATGACAATGGGAATCTGAGGATAGGTTTCTACCGCAGCCAAAATCAGGTGGCGCAGGAAGTTTTCCCCTGCATAATTGCGAGCGCCGCGAGAAGCTTGTAAAATTACAGGGCTATCTGTGTCAACAGCCGCTTTCATGATTGCTTGAATCTGCTCTAAGTTATTGACGTTAAAAGCGGGGATGCCATAACCGTGTTCAGCAGCGTGATCCAAAAGCAACCGCAGTGGTACAAGCGCCATATATATTCCTCCTAATTTGGGTATTTAGCTAATCAGTTTAATCGCAGCGTAATCTTTATTTTAATGTAATTTTTACGCTAATCTTAAGGTTTCTTTCAACTTATAGAAAATTATAACTAGTAGTGGGTGCTTATGTTTAAAAACTTTGGCGGCTGACATTCTCAGGTCATGTAACTATAATGTTACCTAAACAACTAAGTACAAATCTATACATTTGCTAAAAAAAACAACGTATCCTCTTGTGGTGCGGGCTGAAAAGCCCGCTAATAATACCAGGATGGGCAAGATGCCCATCCCACAAGATTGAAGCATCTTTTTTGTGGAGTTATCTCATAAATTTGAGTATGGAAACGAGAAATAAACATGAAAAAACCCGGATTAACCGGGCAGATGTCCTGTTTGTCGAATTTTAGCAAATGATTATTATTGATTAATTTCACAAGTTAAAGGACAAGCTGCATAAACAGTAGTTTGGGTTTTCTCAGCTTCACTATGTAACCAATTCAACCATTTTATCTGCTTAGGATGAATCCCTTTTGCAGTTAGCACTCCAGCAGCAATTAATACTGCCATGACATTAAACATGACTAAACCACCTGCCACAATTAATACAGCACTAGCAGGCATCACAGATTGCAAAACAATGGAAAGCAGACATCCAACAGTGGCCATCAATACAACTAATGGAAACCCGACAACTAACAAGCACACTGCCAACGTAAATGTCCAGATTAAAAAGCTTCTCATCATTAACAAGGAGTGGGTCTGACCTAGATTAGAGCTTTGAGCCGAAACCATGACTTTTTCTCCTAAATACACAGCAAGTTTAAATTTCAGTTATTTATTGCCAGAAAGCCAATAAACTGATTTTTTTTGTTTCAGTGAAATCTAGTATATAAAATCTTTGCTCTAAAATGAGCATTTCTTTACTAAAGTTTACAGTTGATTTTTTCTCCTTATGAATGAGAATTCACATATACCCATAGTTAGGGAGAAGAATTTTGGTATATACCTTTGGAGGTAGAGACTAACGATAGATGAGAAGCAGAGATTGATCCCCACAATTTGATGACCATCTGCTTAACATTTCTTATGGAAAACGATATTATTTCTCATAATTCATCAAGAAGTGATCAAAAACAGGTTGTAGGTAATGGGTAATTCTGAATTTTCCTCGCTTTCATCAGTCTCTCTGCCTTTAATTACTGAATATTATTAGTTACTGTTGTATTAGGTAAGTCTTACGGAAAATTAAGGATAATCCGTATGTGTTAAAAAATATGTATATTGGTGAATAACCCACTAAAAAGACTGCATAACAAAGACAGGGAGTAGGGGAAAATGATTTTTACCAATTACTAATTACCAATTCACAAAAGTAAAAATATATGACAGAATCACAAACACGCAGAATGCCACCGCCACCACCACCGTTACCAACAGCACAGCGACCACCAGCCCCAGCCGCACCACCTGTGGGAATGCGACCACTAGCCCCAGCCGCACCACCACAAGTCCCACCACCACCAGCAATATCTTCTAAACCTTCAGAAATTACCTTGGCGCAGCTAATCCAGGAAGCATTTGATGAAGGTTACTCTGATGTTCACTTGGGAGTAGGAGAAATTCCCCGCTTCCGCAGTCGGGGGGAAATTCAAACTACAAGTTATCCCGAAGCTGATAAACCGACTTTTATGGGTTGGTTGCGGGAGATTCTCTCTGATGCAGAAATTCAAAGGTTTCAAGAACATCTAGAATTTGATGGTGCGACTCAGTATGATTTTGCCCGGGTGCGGATTAATGTGTTTGATTCCTTGCGTGGTTATGCAATGGTACTGCGGTTAATTCCTCTCAAAATTCTGTCTATGGAGCAGTTGCGCTTACCACCAGTATTTAGAGATATTTGTCATCAGCATAAAGGCTTAGTTTTGGTGACAGGTCCAACTGGTTCAGGTAAATCCACAACAATGGCGGCGATGGTTGACTATATCAATCGGGAGATGGCCAAACATATTATTACAATTGAAGACCCGGTAGAATTTGTCCACCAAAGCCGTAAGTCTTTAGTCAAACAACGGGAAGTGGGAATGCACACCCGCAAATTTGATAACGCCTTAAAAGCAGCTTTACGGGAAGATCCAGATTTGATTCTGGTGGGGGAAATGCGGGATAAAGAAACCGTGAATACTGCTCTCAAAGCAGCGCAAACAGGTCACTTAGTCATGGGAACTCTGCACACTAATAGTGCGGTAAAAACTATTGAACGGATTCTCAATTTGTATTCAGGTGAAGAACAAGAGGCTATGCGTGTGGCACTTGCTGAATCTTTGGTGGCAGTAATTGCTCAAGGTTTATGCCGGACTACAGATGGTAAACGAGCAGCTTTCCATGATGTTCTCATTAATACTGAAGCTGTTAAAGAATGGGTGAAAAATGGTAAGTATGAGGAAATTGAGGAGTTAATGAAACAAGCGGGCTTTGATGGTATGGTGACAATGAATCAGTCATTGCTGAATCTCTATCAAGAAGGGCGCATTACTGAAGAAACAGCTTTAGAAATGTCCCCAACTCCTAATGAAATGGCGCAATTCCTCCGAGGTCGTGTTTAATGGGTAATTGGTAATGGGTAATTGGTAAAATTCCAATCCCCAATCCCCAATCCCCAATCCCCAATCCCCAATCTTCAACACTTGTGACTAAGTTAAATTTAATTTCTAAACCTCAGTTGTTCAAAGGTATTGCCTTGTTTACGCCTGGAGGGGATTTAATTTATTGTATTGACCCTGGTAAACAAGGACGATGGCATTTACATTTGTGTGCGGCTTTACAGGAAATTCTCGATTTACCAGAGCCGCCACATTTCTTAGTGCCTTGTTATACTGCAACTATTGATCACTGGTTAAATCCTCGGACTCAACAAGTCCAGATTTTTGCGGAGGCTTATCCAGCGGTGATGCGTCATCAAGCTGTGTTGAATGCAATTTTTGGCACGGGAGATCTATTGTGGCAATCAGCACCTTGGCAGGATGGTTTGTGCGATCGCTTGGTATTATCAACTTATCGGACTACATTTGAGCAATTGTGGGCAGATCATGATTTAATTGTCCGACTAGATTTAGCAGATTTCCCCTCACAATATCAGCAACCAGTTATCAGTAAAGAACCTGTACCACCAAATATTCAAAATCCTCCAGGCTATGTTTTACGCTTGTTTGTTGCTGGTCATAGCGCAACTACAGAAAAAATATTACAAAACCTGCATGAATCATTAGAGCGATCGCTAGGATATCCTTATACTCTTAAAGTTATTGATGTTCTCACAAATCCAGAACAGGCGGAAATTGATCAAGTTTCTGCTACTCCTACTTTAGTTAAAGTTTGGCCACATCCAATCCGGCGGATGGTTGGTAATTTAGATGATATGGATAAACTTTTACAGATGTTAGCGGGAAAGTAGAAAAGTAGATTTAAAAATATTCAAACCTGAAGGGGCGATAAAATCAGAAGACAAATATAAAACTGAAATAACTATTATGCAGATTTTATATGCAGTGTAATTAATTATTCTAATCACTCTATTTTACTAAATTAAAACTATTTTGTCTCTACTTTTAGAGGCTATTTTGTCTCTACTTTTAGAGGTAAATTTGCAAACTTTACTTTCTACCTGTAGGTTTATGAATTATTAGGCAAGAATGCTTATAGTTAAGTTGTTGGGTGGTGAAACACCTAATTACGTAAGTGAGGCTAATAATCGTGTTAAATCAAATCAATACATCCGATTTACTTGTTGCTTTATCTGATCAACAACAAGAAATAGTGACTGGTGGGGCTGACTTTGAACTAGCTGCTAGTAATTATGCTAACAAAGGGTCAGTTTTAATGGGAACAAGTGTCTCCGGTCCTCAAGGTAGCAGCGCCACCTCCGCAGGTCGGGCTAATACCATCCTAACTGCGGGACAAGATTTCTTAGGTTTAGGTGCAGACTTGCCCGCTGGTGTCGGAGCTTTAGGTCCAGCAACACTACCAGGGGACGCAGGAGTTGCACCTACACCTGTCGTTGCAACACCTGTACCTCCTGTTAATACTGGAGTTGGAAGTGTAGGAGTTCTTCAGTAAACATCCGCTAGTGAGCCTATCAGTTGCTCAATCTTAAAGCAAGATTGAACTAGTACCGCAGGGCGGAATTTAGAATTTAGAATGAATACAGTATAAGCTTTTCACAGATTCTGAATAGTTCATTAACTTACGCCGTACTGTACTAGTGTGACGGACTAGTAATGGGGAGGGGAATTGAAAATTAAGCATTAAAAATTTAAAAAGCAAATTACAAAAGCTTTTTAGGAATTTTTAATGGTTAGTTATTTTCGCCGCTCTGCACTGCTAGTCAACAACTTTTAAAAGACAATAAAGGGGGTTGGGGGAATTGATTTAAGCTTGCTCAACGTAAGTGAGGACTTTGAGAAAGTTTGAGCTTTTCCCCCATTTTCTTAACGCTTGATCCGCGTTGAAGATTTGAGAAAGATAATTCCTTTTTTTAGGGACTAACTATCTCCACCCCCTTCACTAAATTATAACCTATCATCAAATTATTTTTCACAATGTAACCACAAAAATTTGCTTGTTTTTATTTCCACTATTTTATTCCCTGAGATAGTTGATTTTTGATTGCATGATCTTAACAATTTCGGCGTTGCTGATTTTTGGAATGACAACAATTTTGCCTACATTTAAAACCCTTGTAGAGACGTTCCATGGAACGTCTCTACATTCAAAAAACATCCCGCACTTATGCAACACCGCAATTTCTATCTGAGGTCAGACTATTTTAGTCCTAACAGAAGGTGTAATACCGTGAACTCCTTTCAGAGTCAAGATAATAATTCCACATATAACTTCAATAATCCAACTACAGAGGATTTGCATATACTAGAACCTAATGAGTTTCTTCCCCATATCGGTAAATGGATTCATATCGGTGGGGGGGTGATGATTAGTATGTTTGTAGTTGCTGTGAGTCTTACATCTGTTCTCTATTACAATATCACAGTCAAAGTCCCCGCAACTATCCGACCATTGGGAGAATTACGGTTAGTTCAATCTGCAATAACGGGAACTGTAAAAAAAATTGTAGTTAAAGAAGATCAGCTAGTAAAGAAGGGAGAAGTAATTGCTTTTATTGATGATTCCCAACTGCAATCTCAAAAAAGACAACTACAAAATACTATCCAACAAAGTCAATTACAACTTATTCAAGTTGATGCTCAAATTAATCAAATCAATACTCAAATAATTTCTCAAGTTAACTTAAATGACCGCACCATTATAGCCGCACAAGCTGAATTAATTGGAACTGAACGCAACCATAAAGATCAGCAAATTAAAGCTAGTATGGAAATGACACAAGCTAAAATAACTATAGATTTAGCAAAGGAGCAACTAGCAAGATTACAACAAGAAAGGGTATTAATAGCCACTGTACAAGAAGCAGAAGCAGGTTTGAAGCTGGCTATGTTACAGCGCGATCGCTTACAAAGTATAGTAACATCAGGAGCAGTATCTCGCAGTTTAGTCGAGGAAAAAGAACAAGCTGTGAAATCGGCTCAAGCCAAATTAGAACAAGCTAAATCTGCTACTAAAAATCTCCAAGAAGAAAAAGAACAAGCTGTTAAATTAGCCCAAATAAACTTACAAAAAGCGAAAATTGCCGTTAATCCCAGTAATGCAATTGTCACAGTAGCCTTAGAAAGAATTAAACAAGAAAAGTCCAAAGGAGAAGTTAATTTAGCTGCTTTAAAAAAAGAACGAGAGCTGTTAATTCAACAACGGTTAGAATTACAAAAACAACAAATTCGTACTCGTCAAGAATTACAACAGCTAGAAAATGAGTTGAATAAAAGTGTGATTCGCTCCCCAACTACTGGCACACTAATGCAACTCAAACTCCGCAACCCTGGACAGGTTGTACAGCTCAGTGAAGCTCTTGCTCAAATTGCCCCTGTGGATGCTCCTTTAATCATCAAAGCTCACGTTTCGGCTAAAGATATTGACAAAGTAAAAACAGGTCAAGCAGTGCAAATGCAGGTTTCCGCTTGTCCCTATCCAGAGTATGGGACTCTCAAAGGAACAGTAAAAACAGTTGCAGCAGATGCTCTCTTGATTACACAAAATAATTCGATGATCAGTACACCCCAGATAGCTACTTACGAAATCAATATTGAACCACAAAGTCTATTTTTAGGAAAAGGCAATCATTTATGTTATCTCAAATCTGGGATGGAAGGACGCGCTGATATTATTTCTCGTCAGGAAACTGTCATGCAATTTATCCTCAGAAAAAGTAAGTTGATTACAGATTAAATGGGATTAAGGAATGTCACTAATTTAATACATAGATAATATCAAGTTTATTAATTCTTGAAGCTCGATTTTTTATGCTGAATATCTTCAAATTGGATCAAAATTACCAATGTACTTTACAGTTAAGTGAAGAAGACTGTGGAGCAGCTTGTTTAGTTTCCATTACCAAGCATTATGGCCGCTTTTTAAGTATGATAAAAAGCCGAGAAGCTGTTGGTACTGGACAACTAGGAACGACATTATTAGGTTTAAAACGAGGTTCAGAAAATCTCGGTTTTAATGCTAGAGCCGTCAAAGCTTCTCCCGAAATTATAGATAGAATTACAGAAATAACATTACCTGCAATAATTCATTGGCAAGGCTATCATTGGGTAGTTTTATATGGTAAAAAGGGAAAAAAATACGTTATTGCCGATCCTGCTGTTGGACTTCGTTATCTGACAAAAAAAGAACTAACCGATGCTTGGAATGGGGTAATGCTCTTATTAGAGCCAGATCCAGATCGCTTTTCTGAACAACCCCAAGAAGCATCAAAAGGGGGAATAACGCGCTTTTTTCGCCGCCTTTTACCCTATCGTGGTTTGCTAACTCAGGTTTTAATGATCAATGTTGTCCTGGGTTTACTAGCTCTAGGAACTCCTGTTTTAATTCAATTATTAACAGATGATGTTCTCGTGCGGGGAGATGTACAATTACTCACGGTTGTAGTTTCCGCAGTTGTCGTTATGAGTTTATTTAGTGGAGGGTTGCAAGTATTTCAAGCCTTAATGATTTCTCATTTTGGACAAAGATTACAATTAGGTTTAGTTCTAGAATTTGGTCGCAAATTACTGCAATTACCTTTAAATTATTATGAATCTCGTCGCAGCGGTGAAATTACTAGCCGACTTCGAGATATTGGAGAAATTAACCAATTAGTATCACAGATTGTAATTGTTTTACCTAGCCAGTTTTTTATTGCTGTTATTTCTTTATGCCTAATGTTATTTTATAGCTGGCAATTAACAATATTAGTCTTGTTAATTGCCGCTATAATGACTTTATCTACCTTACCTTTTTTACCAATTCTGCAACAAAAAACCCGCAGTCTCTTAGTTTTAGGAGCGGAAAATCAAGGTGTCTTAGTAGAAACATTTAAAGGCGCACAGGTCATTAAAACTACAAATGCTGCTCCTCAATTTTGGGATGAATTTCAAAGTCGTTTTGGTCGTCTAGCTAATCTGGCTTTTAGTACCGTGCAAATAGGAATTATCAACGGTACTGTTGCTAAAGTTTTATCTACAATTGGTGGTGTAATCTTGCTAGGATATGGGAGTATGTTAGTAATTAAAGGCAATTTAAGCATTGGACAAATGTTAGCTTTTAATGCTTTACAAGTTAATGTTTTAGCTTTAATTAACTCATTAGTTGGTTTTGTTGATGACTATTTTCGCTCCCAAACCGCAGTTTCTCGATTATTAGAAGTTATTGATGCTACACCGGAAGTAGTAGGAGGAAGTCTCAAGCCAACTGCACAGATTTCTAGTGTAGCAGATATTAATTGTTCCCATCTCCAATTTCATCATGCAGGTAGAGTTGACTTATTAGATGATTTTTCTCTTCAGATTCCGGGAGGAAAAGTCATTGCTTTAATTGGTAAATCAGGTTGTGGTAAAAGCACTTTAGCTAAATTATTAGCTGGGTTATATGTACCAGATTCCGGTAATATCCGCATTGGTTTTTTAAATATCCAAGATATTGCTTTAGATTGTTACCGACAACAAGTAGTTTATGTTCCCCAAGAACCTCATTTTTGGAGTCGGACAATTCTGGAAAACTTTCGTTTAGGAACACCTTCTATTTCCTTCGAAGACATAGTTCAAGCTTGTGATATTGCAGATGCAGATGGTTTTATCAGTCAATTACCTAATAAATATCAAACCGTATTAGGAGAATTTGGCGCAAATCTTTCTGGAGGACAAAGACAAAGATTAGCGATCGCTCGCGGCATTCTCACAAATCCACCTATACTCATTTTAGATGAAGCTACCGCTGGACTAGACCCCATGAGTGAAGCTCATGTTCTAGATCGTCTCTTAGAATATCGCGCAGGTAAAACTACAATTTTAATTACCCATCGTCCCAGTGTTATTCACCGCGCTGATTGGATTGTATTAATAGAAAAAGGTCAAGTACAAATTCAAGGAACTCCTGATACATTCTTATCGAAACCCGGAGAGCATTTACAGTTTCTAACTGTATAAATCAACGTTTTCAAAATTTTCCTAGCGGTATGCACTCTGTATGAGATCCAGTCAGTAAATCGCAAACCCCGTAGGGGCGCAGGGCCTGCGCCCTCAACAGGGCCTGCGCCCTCAACCGCTATATTAGTCTATCACCTAACCTCAAATAATGACTTATACAAGGAGTAATAATATGTCTAAGAATACTCAATTGAATCATCCTCAATTATTTAGATATCTTTCTAATGCAGAACAAGAATCTTTTGTTGGTGGACAAATGTTTCCTATGTTAAATCTATTTACTGAAGGTAAGTTATTCTTTCAAAATACTGATCTAGAAACTGAAGGAAAAAGTGATTTAACTCTGGCTTCAGGTGATTCTACTTCACAAACTACCAAATATAAATTATCCCAAATGACCATAGCACTTTCTTTCACATTTGGATTGTTAATGAGTTGATAATTTATTACCCTATTTTCTAAATAATTTCTTTTCATAAAATAGCCAAAATTGAATTTAACCATTTTTTGTAGAGAGATTTTTATTTCCTTCTCTACATTTTTGCCTGCTGATTTTTTTTAAAAGTAAAGCATATTATAAGATTATGGATATAGATTTCTGTTTTCTATTAAATAGAGAAAATAAATATGAGTTAAATAAATAGTTTGTATTTAAATAAAACTATACCCTAAGAGCAATTTAAATTTTATAAATCTATAGCCAAAGAATCATTTTTTTCTAATTATTAATAGTTATAAAAGAAGTATAGGTGTTATTTACCTATTCATAACTTGAGGCTAACAATCATGTCAAACTACATCATTCAATCTGATTTAATCGTTGATTTATCGCTAGATGAACAAGAAATTCTCACCGGAGGAATGTGCAGTAAGGAAGACAATAAAAGTGATGGGGATAAATCTAAGATTTCTCCCTCTAATGATCAAGAAGATAGTTTAGATAAAAGTAGTAACCCTAAATATCAATTCTTGGTCTATCGTCCCATAGTAAACAATCCAAAGACTTATGTCCGAGCTAGTTAAACTGTCTCTTTTCAGCTATTTTATGATTCATAAATAACTTTGATAAGTTGACACGTAGCAACTTTAAAATATTCAAAGTTATAGTCATAATTTTGCACCCATCAAAGTATGTAAATATCATGGGTGCATTTTTCTTTGCAAAAAAAGTTAAGTAAAATCAAAGTTAAGTAAAATCATTTAAACATGAAATAGCCCTAAATGCTTATTACAAATCTTATTTCTATATGAAGGTATTAATTAATATTCCCAAAGAAATAAAAATATTTTTATTATATATAACTAAGGGATAATTATAATTCTATAAAACATAGTTATAAATAAGTTAACAGAAGATAAGGTGATACACCTAAGAGACTATTTGATTCAAGCTCTAAACTATTAATTGAGGCTAACAATCATGTTAAATCAAAACGTAATATCTGATTTACTCATGGAGTTATCAGCAGACGAACAACAACTTTTATCTGGAGGATGTTACCAGTCACCCCCTCCCTGTTGTTGTAAACCTAAAAAATGTGGCGGAGACTATCAAAAAAATGATCAACCTATGCCCTATTCTAGCGAGGATAGCTATCCTGAGCGTAAGGAAAAGTATGGCAATTAATACTCTTCCTCAATAGGCAAAATATCTAATTAAGCTATCTTTAATAGTCTTAATTCTTCAACCTTTTAGTTATAGGGTGAGGAGAAATTTTTAGCTAAATTGCTTGATATCAATCATCGGTAGTATCTTAGCCTCTGATTTGTAAATGTCTACATCTACCTCAGAGAAATAAAGATAGAAATCTGCCAAAATTCCAGCTTAACTTTCTCCTCTCTCCTTTTTCTAGATGAGGCTTTAAAATTGTAGTAGTCTGTCTCTATTCAAAAAATAAATTAATTTATTTGAATCAAAAGGTATAAATTATTTGAATCAAAAGGTATAAACTATAAAATAGTATTTATAACTATGGAATCATTAAATTAATCACAAATATCTTTATAAAAGTAAATATGGTTCTCTGAAACCTATAAACAATTAATCGAGGTCAATAATTACTATGTCAAAGCAAAATATTCCATCTCAAAATATCCCATCTGATTTACTTGTAGAACTATCCTTAGAGGAACAACAACTTCTATCTGGTGGTAGCAGGGGTCCTGGTGGTTTCGGACGTAGACGGCGCTTCTTGTTTGGTAGCTTCGGATTCCGTCGTCGCTAGTAATTAAACTAGCCGAATTTATTTAGAGTTTCATAAATACATATAGCAATAGTATTTAAATTTTGAAACCTCTAAGTATTCGTAGGGTGCGTTAGGTTACGCACAAAGCAACTTAATCTCGACGAACGGTGCGTTACGCTAACGCACCCTACGTATTGCTATTTACTTCCTCACCAATCCAATTAAGTAAAATCGGATTTACTAACTCAGGTGCTTCATCTTGAGGACAATGACCAACTCCTTCTAAAGAAATAAACTTTTGAACTTGGGGAAAATTGGCTAACTCCCTACCTAAATTAATCGGTTCCCAAGGGTCAGCCGTTCCCCATAAAATAATGACTGGACAAGATAATATAGGTAATAAGTCCTCCGGTAAAGGACCAGTAGAATAAGCAGTAAAAGCCAGAAATACAGCCGCAGCACCAGGATCTTTTGCTGGTGCCATTAAAATATCTACTAACTCATCTGTCACCGCTTCCCCATTAGCATAAGCTTGTAAAAGAATCTTTTTAACCGTTTGTGGTTGGGCTAGGCGATTAAAAAAGAAATCACCTACTGATTTAATTGCCAAAAAGTTTTGGAGAATTGGCGCACCAAACCGCTTTATCCAAGGTAAAGTCACCCGTTTACGATCATGTAATAACCGCAAAGAACAGTTAATTAAAGCAGTTCCCAAAGCCATATCCGGGCTAATTATCGCAGCTTGCATAGCGACAATACAACCAATAGAATTTCCCACTAAAAATGCAGGTTCACCCACCACTTCTCGACAAAAATCTGCTACTTGTTGTCCCCAAGTTTCTAGGGTGTAGGTAATTTTTTCCCCTGGGTTGGGTTTAGCTGAACCCCCAAAACCAATTAAATCAATCGCATAAACCCGGCAATTTGTAGCTAAAGCGGGGATGTTCTTGCGCCAATGTCCCCAGGATGCACCAAATCCATGGATAAGAATCACAGCAGGTCCAGTAGTACCTTGTGTTTGGTAACAAATGGGGAAATCTTGCCAAATCCAGGTTTTTGTAAAAGCTTGCATGGGAAATATTATTAACGATAAATGAACATTAAATAGGTCGGCATTGCACAAAACCAAGTATGAATTTAGGTATAGAGCCGAGAATCCCTACCCATGGAACGTCTCTACAAAGGTTTTCACTTCTGACTTTATATATATATTATGAAACTCAAATTCCGCTAGAGTGAATAGAGAAGAATTAAATTTCCCTAACTCAAAATATTCAGACCAAGGACTTTAATCGGGTGCATAGTATGAATACTCGGCGGTCTACTAAGAAATCTAAAGTTAATAAAACTACTGTTGAACTATCCCCAGAACAGCAGGAAGAACAAAAAGAATTATTTCCCATTGTCGGTATTGGCGCTTCTGCCGGTGGTTTAGAGGCATTTACCCAACTATTAAGCCATTTACCAATAGATACGGGGATGGGATTTGTGCTAGTTCAGCACTTAAGTCCTAATCAAAAAAGTATGTTGCCGGAAATTCTGTCTCGGACAACCCAAATGCCTGTAAGTGAAGTCCGGGAAGGGATGAAAGTAGAACCGAATCATGTTTATGTGATTCCGGCTAATGTCACCATGACCATTGTTAAAGGGGTGCTAAAACTCAACCCCCGTGAAAAAACTCGCGGACTAGCACTAACTGTTAATGATTTCCTCATATCTTTAGCAGAGGATTTAGGGAGTAAAGCCATCGGTGTGGTGCTGTCAGGAGGTAACGAAGATGGGACAAAGGGTTTAGAAAGCATTAAATGTGCAGGAGGCATTACCTTTGCCCAAGCTGAAGAACCGGGAATGATTAATACGATGCCTAATACTGCTGTAGCTTCTGGTTATGTAGATTTTATCCTCACCCCCCAACAAATTGCCCAGAAACTAGCAACCATCAGCACTCATCCCTATATTAAAGAAGTAGAACCGATTCAAGAAATTGAAGTTATTCCAGACGTAACAGATCCTCTATTCAAAATTTTCAATATCCTCCGGTTGGCTACGGGTGTTAATTTTACCTATTACAAGCAGAATACTTTGCAAAGGCGAATTCAGCGCCGGATGATGTTATATAGATTAGATAAGCTAGAAGATTACGTTTATTATCTGCAAACTCACCCGGTGGAAGTTAGCGCCCTATATCAAGATGTATTAATTACTGTCACCAGTTTTTTCCGAGATCCACAAAGCTTTGAAGCCTTAAAAACTCAAGTATTTCCTATTCTTACGAAAGAACGTAAATCGGATGATCCGATCCGCTTATGGATAGCAGGATGTTCCACCGGTGAAGAAGCCTACTCTATTGCCATCTGCTTAATAGAATTTTTAACGAATCAGTCCATTATTAATATCCCCATTCAGATTTTTGCGACGGATATTAATGATATTGCCATAGAAAAAGCGAGAACTGGCATTTACAAAACCAACCAAATAGGAGGTATTTCTCCAGAACGCTTGCAACGTTTCTTTGTGCAGGTTGAGGGTGGCTACCAAATTACTAAGTCAGTCCGAGAACTGTGTGTTTTTGCCAAACAAAACCTGATTAGTGATCCGCCTTTTTCTCGATTGGATCTGATTAGTTGTCGCAACGTCCTGATTTATTTGGGTGCGGCTGTCCAGAAGAAAATTATTCCCACTTTCCATTATGGTCTTAAACCTACGGGTTTTTTGATGTTAGGGATATCAGAAACAATAGGGGATTTTTCTGAGTTGTTTTCTGTGGTGGATAAAAAATACAAGATATATGCTCGAAAACTCATATCTTCCCGATTGGGGATTGAGTTAATTAGCACTAACTATGCCTTGGAAACTCCAAAAGTACCAATATCATCACCATTGCCTAATATTTATAGGAATGATCTGGAAATACAGAAACAAGCTGACACGATTGTCTTAAGTCAATTTGCACCTGCGGGTGTGGTGATTAATGATGATTTGGAAATTTTGCAATTCCGAGGTCAGACTAATGCTTATTTAGAACCGGCACCAGGCATACCCAGTTTTAATTTGTTGAAAATGGCTAAGCAAGAATTGCGGTTAGATCTACGTAACTGTATCTATCAAGCCAGAAAAGGACAGATAGCAGTCACAAAAACAGGAATAGAAATCAAAACTAAAAACACAGTTAGGCGGATAAAACTTGATGTCATTCCTTTTAGTATTGATAGTGCAGAGGTAAAAAAAACGTTTTTAGTTTTGTTTAGTGAGTTATCCTCTGTGATGACTTCTGCCACAGCCCCAACCAGCGATATCCAATCCAAAGAAGCGGAACAAATCAATCACAAAGAAGAAATTGTTGCTCTGCAACAGGAATTAAAAAATAATAAAGATTATCTGCAATCAGTTATTGAGGAACAGCAAGCTTCTAATCAAGATTTGCGAGCGGCAAATGAGGAAATACTTTCTAGCAATGAAGAATTGCAAAGTACCAATGAAGAATTACAAACAGCGAAGGAAGAAATCCAAGCTACTAATGAAGAATTAAATACGATTAATGATGAACTTCAACGCCGAAATTTTGAATCTAATCAGGTAAACAATGATTTACAAAATCTCCTGACTAATATTAATATTTCTGTCCTGATCTTAAGTGGTGATTTACAGATTCGTCGCTTTACTCCCATGGCAGGGTCAATATTTAATTTGATTCCTTCTGATGTGGGACGACCATTAAGTGATATTAAACATAAGTTAAAGATACCAGATTTAGAGACACAAATTTTAGAAGTAATTAGAACTCTGAATTTTATAACTCAGGAAGTGCAAGACCAAAATGGTCATTGGTATGATTTACGCATTCGCCCCTATCGGACGCTAGATAATAAAATTGATGGTGCTGTGGTAGTTGTGGTGGATATTGATGAACTCAAACATAGCGCTGATCAACTCAGAGTATCCCGTGATTATTCAAAAGCAATTGTAGATACTGTGCGCCAATCTTTAGTGGTGCTGGATACAGATTTACGGGTAGTTACAGCTAGTCAGTTTTTCTACGACACATTTAGGGTGGTGCGGGAAGCAACAGAAAATTGCCTAATTTATGAAATCGGTAATGGACAGTGGAATATTCCTAAATTGCGATCGCTCTTAGAAGAAGTTCTCCCCCAGCAATCCCAATTTCAAGACGTAGAAGTTGAGCATAATTTCGAGGAAATTGGCTACAAAGTTATGCTTCTCAATGCTCGTCAAATGCCGCAAATAGGGGATAAACCACTAATTCTTTTAGTAATTGAGGATATTACCCAAGAGAAAAAATTTGAAGCAGAACGGGTTCAACTCCTAGAACAGGAACAGTCAGCGAGAAATGCCGCAGAAACAGCCAACCGCGCCAAAGATGAATTTTTATCCATTCTCTCCCACGAGTTGCGAAACCCCCTGAGTTCTCTAATTGGATGGACGCAATTACTCCGAAGAAAGCAGCTAGATGAAACCAAGACCAATCAAGCATTAGAAGCCATTGAACGCGCTGCTCAAGCTCAAAACCTGCTGATTGGGGATTTATTAGATATCTCTCGCATTAGCTCTGGTAGGCTAAATTTAGATATTCAACCTGTGCAGCTTGTAGCTGTAATTTCAGCAGCGATAGAGGTTGTAAATCTGTCCGCAGAAGCGAAAAATATTGAAATTGTATCGGACTTAGATCCTACCTCTAAAACGTTACCAGGAGATCCGATTCGCTTACAGCAGATCATCTGGAATTTACTTTCTAACGCCATTAAATTTACTCCCACAGGAGGAAGAATTGATCTCACCTTAGAGTACACCGATCTTCGAGCAAAAATTCAAGTTAGGGATACTGGCATGGGTATTAGTGCCGACTTTCTCCCCTATGTGTTTGATCGCTTCCGTCAAGCTGATGGGACTACAAGTAAATCGAATCCTGGCTTGGGATTGGGTTTAGCGATTGTCCGTCACTTGGTAGAACTTCACGGTGGGACAATTGCAGTTACCAGTCCAGGAGAGGGTCAAGGTACAACCTTTACAATCAGACTACCTATCCAAAGAAACCCAGAACCGACTGTCAAAGAAAGTAACATAGCAATAGAAGCTGTTCCTACCCCCCCTACTGCCTCTGCTGACCACTCATCATTGTCAGGCTTGCGTGTGCTTATGGTAGATGATGAACCAGATATCCGCCAATTATTTCACATCATCCTGGAAGACCACGGAGTAGAAGTCACATCAGCCACATCAGCCCAAGAAGCTTTATCAATACTCAAAGCTAATCCTGGTGGATATGACATCCTGTTATCTGATATTGGTCTACCAAATGAAAATGGTTATGCTTTGATGCGTCAGGTAAGGGCGTTGAGTGTTGAAGAAGGCGGACAAATTCCCGCAGCCGCTCTAAGTGGTTATACTGGAGAAATAGATCAGGCAAAATCTCTATCAGCAGGATTTCAAAAGCATCTCAATAAACCTATCGAACCAGGTCAATTGCTGAGTGTAGTTGCAGAATTATCTGGAAGACAAATAAATTAGGGAACGCCACAAAAAAATTATCCAATCTTGTGGGATGGGCATCTTGCCCGTCCTTGTATTATTAGCGGGCAAGATGCCCGCACCACAAGAAATTTTGGGATATTTTTTTAATTGGAAGTCTATTAGGGAACGAAAAACCCTTTTCTTCCTTCTTCCTTCTTCCTTCGTGTCCTTCGTGCCTTCGTGGTTCATTAACTCCTGATTCGGTGACTACTAACCCTAACGAAAAGACCCCAATTAGTTACAGATTGTCACTCTACTGCTATCTTAAATTGGAGGCAATTGCAACTTTTTTGAGAAAGCGGAACTTCATGGGAACGAATTACCGACGGGTTTTACTTAAACTGAGCGGTGAAGCCTTAATGGGCAACTTAGGCTATGGCATTGACCCAGAAGTGGTCGAGGAAATAGCCAAGGAAATAGGAGAGGTGATAGCCACTGGTGTGCAGGTAGCTATCGTTGTTGGTGGTGGCAATATTTTTCGAGGACTTAAAGCAGCATCAGCAGGTATGGATCGGGCAACCGCCGACTATATCGGCATGATTGCCACAGTCATGAACGCCATGACCCTGCAAGATTCCCTAGAACGGATGGGAATTCAGACCAGAGTGCAAACTGCCATAGCTATGCAAGAAGTAGCAGAACCATATATTCGCCGTCGTGCTATCCGTCATCTTGAAAAAGGGCGGGTAGTAATTTTTGGAGCTGGTTCAGGTAATCCCTTCTTTACCACAGATACCACTGCGGCCTTAAGAGCCGCAGAAATTGAAGCAGACGTGATTTTTAAAGCTACCAAAGTAGATGGCATTTACGATGCTGACCCCAAACTCTATCCTGATGCCAAACGTTTTACTACTCTTACCTACGCCCACGTTTTGGCTAAAGATTTGCGAGTCATGGATAGTACCGCAATTGCTCTATGTAAAGAAAATAATCTCCCTATTCTAGTATTTGACCTAACGGTGCGAGGTAACATCCACCGGGCAGTTATGGGAGAATCTATTGGCACGCTTGTGGGAGGTTCTTGTGAAATTAGCTGAAGCTCAAGAGACGATGGAAAAAACCGTTGAGGCTACTCAACGCGCTTTTAATACAATTCGTACTGGTCGCGCCAATGCGAGTTTATTAGATAAGGTCCAAGTGGAGTATTACGGTACACCAACAGCCTTAAAATCTCTGGCAAACATTAGCACGCCAGATTCTTCAACCATCCTGATTCAGCCCTACGATAAGGGCAGCTTGAACATTATTGAAAAAGCTCTCTCTCTGTCGGATGTGGGCTTAACTCCCAGTAACGACGGTGTTGTGATTCGCTTGAATATTCCGCCATTAACCAGTGATCGCCGGAAGCAATTTGTCAAACTTGCGGCTAAGTATGCAGAAGAAGGTCGTGTAGCAATTCGCAATATCCGCCGGGATGCTATCGAGTCTATTCGCAAACAGGAAAAAAGTGCAGAAATCTCCGAAGATGAATCACGAGATCAACAGGACAAACTGCAAAAACTGACTAACAAGCACACTGAGAAAATTGACCACTTGTTAGTAGAAAAAGAAAAAGAGATATCAACTGTCTAAGTTGATAAAAAGCAAGAGGCAAAAGGCAAGAGGATAATTATTTCTCTTTGCCCTCCGCTTGCCCTCTGCCTATATTCAATAAACTTCTAAACTTCTGCACATCCTACACCTCTTTATCCACATCTGAATATTCCTCAACTATCACTAATTCTGTATTATCTGCTTCATGATTATGCCATTGATCTAACACATCTTTAATTAACACTTCTTGTACCCAAATTTTTGCAACAACAGTTAGAGGAAGTGCTAAAAATAATCCTAGAAATCCGAAAAATGTCACAAAAAATAACTGAGAAATAAGGGTGACAGCAGGTAATAAAGATACTTGATGTGCCATAACTACAGGGGTGATGAAATTGCTCTCACACTGTTGAATAAAAAAGTAAAGAATGAAGACAGCTAGGGCTTTCCAGGGATTATCCAAAAGAGCGATCGCCATTGCTGGTATTACACTCATAGTTGGACCCAAATTAGGAATTAAATTCATAAATCCTGCTAATACTCCCAAAGCCAGGGCTGCTTTTACACCTAAAATTGATAAACCCACCAAACTCATCAACCCCACCACGAAAACCCCAATTGCTGCACCTGTTACCCATCCCTCTAAAGAAGCTTCACATTGCTGCAAAATTCCCCCTACCCGCCGCCGATAAAAGGAGGGAAATATGCGAACAAATACTTTTTGATAAGCATCAGGGTCAACTAAAAACATTCCTGTTAAAACCAGGACTAATAAAATTTTGAGAACTACTTCTAAGGATCCAGAAACAAAAGCAAAAGAGTTACCTAATAAGCGATTAAATAACGGTTGTGCTTGTTCAATTAAACTATTTAAATCGGGTATATAGGGTAATAATTGTGGAGGAATATTAGTTCTTTGATGATCAATCCAACTATTCAAACGCTGAAATCCTTGGGGAACTCTATAAGTAAGTTCATGAAATTGCTGGACAAAAGGTGGGACAATCAACCAGAAAAAACAGACAACACCCGCAAAGAAAATCCCCACAGCCAATAAAACTGCTAATCCCCGTCTTATTCCTAAGCTTTGGAAGCGTCGCGCGAGACGATTTAAAGTTGTTGCTAAAACAACAGCAGCAAATATTAGTAGCAAAACGTCTCGAAGTTGCCACAATATATATAAAGATATAACTAAGGCAATTAAGCCTATCCATTGACCAAGGTTCACAAGGAAGACTCCCAAAGCTTGCTAAGATGCCTTCTTTATAGAAATGCGTGTTAGATTAGTTAATTTTAGCAACATTGCTGATATTTTGCTGTTAATGTTGCTTTTGTCTTAGGACTCGCAACAGTAGAACAGTTGCCATAATTAGAGTCGGTGATAAAACCATAATTAGCACATTTATCACCGTTGCTGGCAGCCATAAAAATGGAGCAGCATATTTAATTAATACCGATAGCAAAGCCGAAAATAATAGCAGCTTCAGCAAAAATCCGATAGTTTGTGTGGCGTGGCTATGTTGATTGTCTATCATAGTACAGCAATACACATAATTTTATAGGGTATTTACTAATTTAAACGTGACTGTCCAGTTTCTACAATAGTTATTAGAGGGTGTTTGAAAAGTCTAATTTATACCCCCCTGGCGACTAAAAGCGACTAGAAGTCGCGGAACCACACAGACAAAACCCACCTATTCCTTCGGTCCCGTAAGGGATACGTGGGTTAAAGAGCCTTAATTTTTCGTTAGTCCACGCACTATCTGGACTTTGCTTGTGTAGTAGCGTACCCAACGGGGAAGCAAGCTACGCGAAGCGTGCCGGAGGCATCTTTATATTCGCCCAAAACTTTTCAAACATCCTCTAAGTTGATATTTGTTAAAAGTCAACTAACTACCGACTAATGTTAGGTCTATTATGTAGAGATAACAATTATGTTGTAAGTCACTGACTCAACCCTAAAGGGATTGAGCTTGTAAAGAACAAACTTTACAACGCAAGCAGCGACTAGCCCATTGAGACTAATCCTGATACGCACTTCCGAATACTTCCCCAGTTCGGATTATCTGCAAGACTGTTTGTTA
>JANMEE010000312.1:0-1991 GCA_031376645.1 Dolichospermum sp. OTE_75_concoct_329_sub
ACATGAAATGCTAAATCAAAACACTAGCTATATAGAATTAATTACATCTTTTCCTCCTCGTACCATAAAATCTGAAGAAGATTTAGAAAAAACTCAAGTAGTTGTTGATAAACTTCTTGATAAAGGAGAATTAACCGAGGCAGAAGAAGATTATTTGGATCTGTTGGGAATTTTAATCCATGAATATGAGCAACAACAAGATTTAGTTCCTGATATTTATGGAGTAGACCTTCTCAAAGTTCTGATTGCAGAATTAAATCTCAAACAAAAAGATTTAGTTCCTATCTTTAAAACCGAATCAATTGTTTCTGATGTACTCAATGGTAAACGTAAATTAACTGTTGAACATATCCAAAAACTTGCGGATTTTTTTAAAGTTTCACCTGCTGTATTTTTTCCAGAAAATCCGTTACAGCAAGATTTTTTAGAAGCTGCTTAAAGTTTAACTAACCGAGCATTTACAGAAATACCCGGTAAGCTTAAAGCTTAGTCAGTTGAGAGTGTCAAACAGGTGAAATGGATATTTGCACCTTTGTTTGATTAAATAACTCAAAAACATTTGAGAAACAGAAACGCTCCTAGTTTACTATTAGGAGCATTTTTGTATGCGATTAATAGGTGAGTGAGTAAAATTATTGACTACTCATCTACCAGAGACATGGAAAGGGAGCGCACTACCAAAAGCGATCGCGGAACGCCCACCTTTCCTATGGGATGCTATGCAAACAGCGCGAAGCTGGACGTATTCCTTATGAGAGCCGTAGGCATAGATATCTATCTTTTGTCGTTTGTATTAATTAGTACGAAACTTAGAAGTACGAAGGCTTCTTTTAGAAACCTGCACAGGACTAGAAGCTGGTCGCGCCACCTTTGACCAAGACTGCATCCGCTCAACAGCAGCAGCATCTTGAACAGCTAAAGGCGTAATATTTCGCTGGCAATTTTCTAAATCAGCTAGTGTCACCTGCTGTGGTCTTCCTTCATCAAAAGCCAGTAGTGCGGCTTCTGAGGCTAGAGTTTCTAATTCAGCGCCACTAAACTTGCTGGTACTAGCAGCGATCGCTTCCAAATACTCTTCAGGAACTTTTATACCGTAGCGTCCCAGATGAATCCTGAGAATTTGACAACGTTCTATTTCTGTGGGTAGATCAACAAAGAAATTCTCATCAAACCGCCCTTTGCGCTTGAACTCAATCGGTAAAGCCGTTGGGTCATTACAGGTTGCTACTACAAACACTCCTGCCGTACACTCAGACATGAACGTGAGGATATTTCCCAAAATCCTTTGCGAAACCCCAGAAGTATCGCCATTAGCGGAAAGTGCTTTCTCTACCTCATCAATCCACAGGACACAGGGAGCGATCGCTTCTGCTGTACTGAGTGCGCGGCGGACATTACCTTCAGATTCTCCCACTAGGCTACCAAGCATTGAAGCAATGTCTAGTTGCAACAATGGAAGATTGAGGATGGTGGCAATATTCTTCGCTACTATTGATTTACCTGTCCCCGGTGGTCCTGCTAGTAGCACTCCTTTAGGTTGGGGTAAATTGAGCGATCGCGCTTCTTGGGAAAACAACCGACGACGGCGTTGCAACCAATCCCGTAGTAAATCCAGACCGCCAAAAGGTATTGTTGTGGGTTTACCCAGTTCGATACCCATTTGAGCTAATAGCCGGGTTTTGTATTCGACCACCAAGGAAATGACTGTTGCATCAATCACAATCCCTTGAGAAGTTAATCGTTCCTTCACAGTCAACCGCAGAAAGTCGCTAATTTCTTCCAAAGTTAGTCCTAATGCTGCTCTTGCCAAGGTTTCCTTATCTTCAGTGGTCAGAGAAACTGTGAATTTTACCTCTTGCTCACTGGCAGATTCTTGCAAATAGAGCAAATATGATTCTAAGTGGTCTTGAATTTGCTCAATGCTGGGTAAAGGAACTTCACAGCAAGGAATAAGCCTCAATAAAGATTCATGCAGTTGAATGTTTTGACCC
>JANMEE010000331.1:0-16185 GCA_031376645.1 Dolichospermum sp. OTE_75_concoct_329_sub
CTTTCATAATGGAATATTGCCTTTTCTTCTGCACTATATTCTCTTGTCTTCATTGCTTGATTCCCATTGAGCTTTTTTCTTTAATATTTTATACCACTTTTTTCTTCTTTTTCCTCAATTTATGCCCTTGCTGAGTATAACAGAAGATTTCAAATTTCTGTTTGATTCAATATGGATAAGATTATCTGATATTGAAAAAGAAATATTATTAAAAATCAGTCAACATGATCAACCTATATCCAGAGATGAGATAAAACAGTCTTTATCATTGTCATCAATGGATATAATTAACGGCTTACAATCATTAACAAGAAGATTTCTCTTAACAAAATTAGAAAGTGATCAAAAATTATATACTCTCTCTGCTGTTTTTAGAGAATATCTAAGAATTTATCATCAGTAATCAGACTCATTTCTTCTCAGAGTTTGAGTACATTCAAAGAATTAATTTCAATAACTGGTTAAACTAGAATTTACAACCTGAATACAGGAAAACCCATCATGATCATTGCTACCCAAGCATACCAAATCACTTGGGAAAAACTACCCGATGATTACATTCTCCCAGATGATCCAGTGGACAACATCTACCAACCAGCCCAAGCCGCAGCCCTGACTGAAAGCCTCCAACTAGCGGGGAAACTTCCCCCCAATTGCCTCACACCAACCAATTACGGTATCTGTGCGACCGTAAATGGCAAAATTGTCATTAAAGCACCTGATTGGGCTTATATACCGGAAATTAGGGCAACTAAAAAAGAAGTCTTTCGTAGTTATACACCCCAACTACAGGGAGATATTCCCGTAATAGTGATGGAATTTATTTCTGATACAGACGGAACAGAATATTCCATTAAACCAACTTATCCGCCGGGAAAATGGTTTTTCTATGAAAAAATCTTAAAAATACCTAATTACGCTATTTTTGAACCAGATAGCGGTAGTTTAGAATTTTATCAGCTAAACTCCAATACAGGTTTGTACACCTTGCAAAATCCTCACGAAAACCAACGTTACTGGATAGAAGAAATGAATCTTTATCTTGGTATATGGGAAGGAACAAGAGAAAACTTAACTGGTAAATGGTTAAGATGGTGGGACGAACAGGGAAATTTATTGTTGTGGAGTTCAGAATTAGTAGAACAAAAACAACAAGAGATAGAACAAGAAAAACAACGTTCTGATAAACTAGCAGCCCAATTAAAAGCATTAGGTATCGAACCAGAAAACTAAAAGTAGGGTGGGCATTGCCCACCTTATGATTAACCACTAATCACCGCAATACAATCAATTTCTACCAACACATTTTTAGGCAACCGCGACACTTCAACACAAGCACGTGCAGGGGCAGTATCTTCGGAAAAATATTTTGCATAAACCGCATTTACAGCGGCAAAATCATTCATATCAGCTAAAAATACACCAGTTTTGACAACATCTGCAAAAGTTGCCCCGGCTTCTGTCAGAATAGCTTCAATATTTTTCATAACTTGTTCAGTTTGTTTAACCACATCTTCGGTGTAGACAACATCACCCAAACGAGGATCTATAGCAATTTGTCCAGCCACAAACAGCATTTGTCCAGAAGCGAGAATTGCTTGATTGTAGGGTCCAACTGGTGCGGGGGCTTTATCGGTACGGATTACTTTACGAGTCATAATATTAATCTATTTTGGCTGGTTTGCTAATGGTGTTTCTGGTTTACCGAATTCTAAATCTGTAGATGTTTGGTAAACTGCTCCATCTGGTATTATCGCACCTGTGAGGTCAGCAGTTTTAAAGGTTGCACCATAAATATTTGCGCCGGTTAAATCTGCTTTTCTCAGATTTGCACCATCCAGATTTGCTTTCATTAAATTTACATTTTTTGACACTCTCAGAACCACGAAGGAGCGAAGGACACGAAGGAAGAAGAAAGAAGGAAGAGTTGGGATACACAAATAACGTAGTTAACAAAGGTCAAACAGCGTCAATTGCTTATAATTCGCTCTCTGATTGACCTTACTCGTAAAGAGAGCTTTTAGGTTCTAGAGTCTGGGGCTTATCCTTGCCCGTTTTCGCTTCAGTTTCCACCAAGGAATCGGTGAAACTTCTGAGTCCGTTCTAGCAAGATTACTTTTACATTGGAATGTTTCATGTAACGAGTGATTTCAACGTCACTCATTCTTGCTAGAACGTTATCAGCAGCGTTAGTATCTGAGTGCATCACGACCCCATCATGTCCGGTGAACTTGTCCCCATTTCTACTACCCGTTAAGGTACTAAATCTGGAGTCAAGTTGTGACGTATACGCACAATTAACACTAACAACCGTGCAACCTACACGGGTTGAAACTTGTTTGAGGGCATCCGCAACTATCCCCTTGCACCATGAAGAAACATTTCTCTTCATACGCTTTCTCATGGGCTTTTTGCCTTTTAGTGCTTCCGTCAAATCTTCAAAAGCTACCTTGATTGCATTTGTCATCAAGTCATGGGTAGCTGTAAAAACTATTGTTTGAATCCTGCCTTTAAAGGATGTTTCCCGATTGTCCCACTTGATTTTACCAAGATTATTTCGTTTAATTCTATCAGCCTTAGCACTGTTTCCTTTAGCTGTAGACTTGTTAAAAACTGACCTGATCTTATTACGTTTTACTTGTTTCGCTGTTCTGTAATCGGTTTCTTGGGTTTGGATTTTACCAAAATCATTACCTAAAAATCTAGCACCATCGTTAGAAGATGTGGCATAAACTTCGGTGTAGCCTCGGTCACATCCAATTATTTTACCCTCGGTCTTTTTTTCAGCTTTTTGGATGTCAGTTGTGTAGTGTATTTCCCATCTGCCATTACGCTTGATTAGCCTTAATTGACACTTGATTTCTGTTAGTAAAGTCGTTGGTAATTTGAGAGTTTTACCCTTGGTCAACCCTCCAAAACGCAACCACACCACACCTTTATCGTCTGTTTTAGTATCATAAGCCTTTACAATAATTTGGTTACAAACTTTCGTGTGTCCTCGATACCAAAACTTTCTAACTAAGGTGCAAAGTTTGGGATGTTCCAACCATTGGCGACTTTCTAAGGTAAGTTGCAAAACTCCTTTTTTAGCCGGGAACGACTGGAACGATTGACCCAAAGATTTCATCACCTTTTCGACACAAGCAGCCTGAACCAAGTGAATATCATCAATTACGTCATAGAGAGTTGCTTCCCATAACTTAGCAGGTAATTTGTATTTGTCTTTTAAGGTGCGTAGCTGTTTGTCAATCTCAAATTTAGAAACGCCCCAAGCCTTTAACGACCCGAACTCATTCCACAAGTCAGAGCGTAGTTTACCTAAACTCAAAGCGATTAAATCAAGTTCGTTAGATTTCCAATTATTTAGTTTTTCAGTCCCTAAAATAGCGATTCTCGTAACGGTTAACTGATTCTTTGCTTTGAGTTTCATGGACTTAGTTTGCTACGTCTTTTACTACTATACATCCATTGACTCGTATTGACTACTATTTGTTTCATGAATATTTTGCTCTTCGGCTATTTTTTTCTTGTAAGCCCGAAGGAAGTAAAGCTTGGAAGAAAAGCATTGCATGATAGCCATAAAATCCTGCATCAACTCTTCCTGCGGTGATAGCTTGGCATTGTTCACCACGACAATTTTGCAGCCGTGAAGATTGCAAAACCACTCAACAAACTCAAAACCAAATCTGCATAACCTATCCTTATGTCCCACGACAATTTCAGAGATTTGATTTTGGGCAACTTGAGTCATTAATTTAAGAAAGTTTTTCCGCTTCCAGTTCATACCACTGGCAACATCCTTGACGACCCGGCATCCTGGGTAAGTTTTACCTAAAAAATCTATTTGTGTGTCCAGGTCTAACAACTGGGTTTTTGTGCTGACACGGGCATAGAGAACCCTCTCTTTATCCATTGAGACTGTTTTGATAAATGCTGACTCTGGATATCTCCGATGTCCCCCAGGGGAACGGATACATTCTATTTTCCCTAAATCAGCCCATTCTGCCGTCGTCTTAGGGTGATAGCCAAATTGTTTGTAAACTTGTTCTGGGGTTAGGTATTTCATCTTTCGGTTAAATACGATTAACCCCAGTATACTACGTTATTTTGAGATTAGAGGCGTAGGCAATTAGCCCTCGAGTTTACGCGGTTATTTTTAGTTAAAATGCAAGGGTTTTAGCTTTCTTTCAGCAAGCCCTATATATTCTTTTTTGGCGAAAGTATTGCTCTTATTAATGTATTTAAAATATCATCACTAACCACCACTTACAGGAGGAATTAAAACTAACTCGTCACCATTTTGGAGAATGGTATCTGGTTCAACAAATTGCAAATTAACACCAAAGCGAGTTAGTTCACGCCATTGGCTTAGTTTTGGCTGTTGAGTAATTAAGCGATCGCACACAGTTTGAACTGTTGTACCATGAGGAAAATCCCACACTAACTCATTCACACCATAGACTTCTTGATATACAGCAAATAACTTTATAGTAATGGTAATATTACACATATAAATATCCTAAATTTACCGCCCTTGGTGTGTACAATAAAAACTGTTCATTTTTTAAGTTTTTCTAATACTGTAGCCCGTGTGGGGTTAGTTGAAGATGATAAAGCTTTAATAAAATCCTGAGTTGCATGGTAGGCATAGTTGATGGTAGAAGTTTTGGTAGGTGAAGTAGGAAATATTATTTTTAATCCTGCTTCTGCGTATTCTGGTAGTGCAACTTCAGTAGCATCACTAGAATTATGTCCAATTATTCCCAGTATTGAAGTATCTTTCACTAATTCTTGAGCTACTTGTTTGGCTTGCTCCGTATTACTATCATTAGCGATGACAATTTCTACTAACCTACCCTTGAAGTTACGATTGAATTGATCTTGTGCTTGTGCTACACCTCGTAAAATTTCTTGAGCATCACTTGTATTTTTATCTATTGGTACAACTACGCCTAAAGTCCGAGGAGAACCCTGCTGACGTGCTAAACTATTGTTATAATAAATTAACACTTCTGTGTCATCTTTATTGTTTTCACGAGCTTTTTTAAATAATTCAGCAGCTTGTTGATAATCACCCTTTCTGAAAGCTTCAATACCTTGATCACGAGAGGTATTATTAATATTAGGAAATAAAGTGCGATCGCCTCGACTAATGTTATTATTCTCTTGTGGTACACAAAAAATACTAAATTGTTTTTGTTGTCCTGGTAGACAGGAACGAGAAACAAAAGTAACTAGAACAGCTAAAATAATTGTTACTATAGTTCCTATTGCAGCTAAAAAAATTAGATTAGATTTAACTGAAGTAGTTTTCTCAACAGTAGTTGTTGCATTATGAATAGATTGATCTCTGATATCAGAGATAACTATTTGATTGTTATCCCCATTTACAATATTTTCTTCTTGTGATTCTAGATCAATCTGATTTTTTTTTTGCTCAATCTTATCAAACTCACTAATTTCTTCTCTTAGTGGGTGACGTTGTATAATCCAACGACGGACTAATTCTATTTTTACTTTCTGCTCTATTTCATCTAAAAAACCATTGCTTCTGAGAAATTGTTCCTTTTGTATAATCTGTTTATCTTCTGTATTAGGTCTAAATCTGTGTATTAATTGAACATAGTTTTCTGAACTTTCTTGAGCTTCTGCTATTGCTGCAAAAACAATTTTTTCTGGGATAGAAAATCCGTCCCAAAACCATCCTAAGCCAGCTTCAGATATTTCAATTGCTTTATTTATAATAGCTTCTACGTCTTCTTTCTTAATTTTCCAATGATCATTTTCTCGCGCTCTACCAAAAATAGTAAAGCATATTGCCTGAATAAGATAAGGATGTCCTGCTGATAGATTAAAAATTGCTTTTATCGCATCTTCCTCATACTCAAGAATATTTTTGGCTGGTTCAATAATTAAATTTTTGGTATTATTCTCATCTAATAGTCCAATTTCCCTAATAGGTACATTCTTAAATATCTTACTTATCCTTGGATTATTTACTGATTTTTGTTCTATCAATAAAATTAAAGATAATTTTTTTCTAAAATTAATTATCAAAGATTCATAATATTGATAAACCTGTTTTAATAATTCAGGATTATTACTATTTAGCAAAGCATCAAATTCATCAATTACGAATACCAAACGTTTATTTTTTAATGCTTGATATACTTGCGGTAAAAATTTATGAGAAAAAATTTCAGGTTCTAATTCTAACTCCGTAATTTCCGGTAAATTTATATTTTCATCATCTAAGGAAAGGTCACTAATTATTTCTTTAGCTAACTCGGCTAAAATTCTACTGAGTGATTCTTGACTATAATATTCTAAATTAAACGTAACAAAAACAAATTCATTTAAATCACTAAGTTGAGAATGTATATTCCTAATCACCGATGATTTACCAATTCTTCGTTGACCATGTAACAAGATGATATTTCGATTATGTTCAAGATCATCTTTAATGGACGAAAATAGGATTTCTCGACCAAAAAGCAATTGTTGGTCAACTGGACGGCCAACAACATAAGGATTCCTTTGAGGCTTGGAAGAAGTAATCATCTTTTTATAATACCTCTACAAGTATTAATTTCATCAGTGAAATCTCTTATTTAATTTCTACAAATTTTCCATCTTTAATTTCCACAAGGATAGACTCACCCTTACGTTCTCTGTCTTCTGTAAACTGGAGTGGATAACCTGATGTTTCACTACTATTGAGGTTTACCTTTTCTAATCTTTCTAATACTGTAGTTCGTGATGAATTGTTAGATAAAGCTTTAATAAAAGCCTGAGTTGCATCAAAGCTAATTGCAGTCCGCCAACTAATACCTCCTTCCCATATTTTATCTGATTTTTGAGCAAAAGGTTTAGTTTGTAGTGTATCTCTAAACCAGGGTATGGTAATTATTAAACCTTCAGCATCTTTTCCACCTCTATCTAAAGTTTCATTCTTATAAAGAGTATCTCCACTTAACATTTTTAATTGTCGTATTGGCGAACTTTGAGGACTATTTTTGAGTGTTTTGTTCCTATTGGTAATCTCTTTAGTAATTTTCATAGCAATATTAATGCTTTGTGTATCTGGAAATAACAACGCTGCTTGTACTTTCTCACCATATACACTTTTAGCAACTTCTTTTTCAGCATCAAATGTAGTAGCAGTTAAATCAATCATCGGTTTAGGAACTACCTTACCTCCTAGCTTTTCAAATTCATTTGTGAACACCTCTCTAATGCTGTTACTATAGGGACTGTTAGGATTGGCGAAAATTACTGCTTTTTTTAATTTCAAATTATTATAAGTATATTCAGCGAGTTTTTTACCCCCACTTTCATCAGAATAAACTGCTCTAAAGAAAACCGGGTTATTGAGTAAAATGCTAGTGCTAGTAGGAGAGATAACTGCTAATCCTGCTTTTGCGTATTCTGGTAGTGCAACTTGAGTAGCATCACTAGAATTATGTCCAATTATTCCCAGTATTGAAGTATCTTTCACTAATTCTTGAGCTACTTGCTTGGCTTGCTCCTTATTACTATCATTAGCGATGACCATTTCTAATAACCTACCATTAAAGCCTTTATTCTTATTAAATTGATCTTGTGCTTGTGCTACACCTCGTAAAATTTCTTGAGCATCACTTGTATTTGTGCCTACTGGTACAACTACTGCTAAAGTAAAAGGAGAGCCTTGTTGACGAGTTAGGGCATTATTATAATAAATTCGCACTTCTGGGTCATTTGGATTAGCTTCTACAGCTTTTTTAAATAATTCAGCAGCCTGTTGATAATCAGCCTTTTTGAAAGATTGAATACCTTTGTCACGAGGGATATTGTTAATACTAGGAAATAAAGTGCGATCGCCTCTACTAATGTTATTATTCTCTTGTGTTACACAAAAAATACCAAATTGTTTCTGTTGATTTACTGGACAAGTTTTGGAAAATTGTCGATAAATACCAAAACCAAGAACTGTAATTCCAATGATTCCTAAAGATGCTAACAACCAATTTTTTCTGTTTTGTTGTTTTTGAGTTAAATTATTATTGATAGATATAGGTACATCATTGTTTTGAGTAACTATAAGATTCGTCTTAATTTTAAGAACTTCAATCTGTTGGAGACTATTTTTTGATATTTTTCTATTAGGCTCAATTTCTAAAACCAAGTTAAATTGTTCTTTTGCCTTAGTCCATTCTCTGACAAGTATTAACTGGTGACCATAATCTTCTATCGTGTCTAAAAGACCCTCTTTGCTACTTTCTGGATCAATTTCGTAAGCTCTTGTATATAATTCCAAAGATTGATCAAACTTTTTTTCATGAGAGTATGCTTCAGCTAAACTTAATAAAGGCTCTAAAATATTAGATTGTTTATTATTTATAGAATAAAATAAATAAGCTCGGTTGTAAAGTTCACAGGCTTTATCTATGTTTTGTATTTTTAAATATTCTTCAGCTAAAGAAACTACAGTTGTGAAATTATTGGGATTAAGTTTAAAAGCTTCTTCATAAATTGCTAATGCTTGTGAACTACCCTCTTGACGCAAATCATTCGCTATTGATATACGTTTGTTAACTTTCGTTTCGTTAATTTTATCTAAGTTGCTAATCTCATCTTTTAGGTGATGCTTTTGCACTAACCAACGACGGACTAATTCTATTTTAAATTTACCTTGCGTATTCTCTAAAAAACCATATTCAACTAATTGTTCGTATGCTTCAGTTAAAGATTCTGTTATAATTCCATATTCTTCTAATAATTTTAGTGGTTCTTTGCTGACAGCTTGATTTGGTGAAATGGCTATATTTTCAGCCTCTGCTGCTGCTGCAAGAATAACTTGCTGTTCAGAAATTAAGTTACTCCAAAATCCGTCTAAACCAGATTCAGCTACTTCAATTGCTGTTTCTACAATATCTTCAATATCTTGAATAGTGATATCTACAGGACAAGTTACCTGCTTATTATTATAGCGATCGCGTGCTAAATTATAAATAGCAGAACAAACGGCTTGCGTAAGATATGGATGTCCAGATGTTAGTCCATAAATTTTTTCTATTGCCTCTTTATTATATTGCAGAACTCCCTCAGATGGTTGAGTAATTAATTTTTCAGTATTACTTTTATCCAATAAAGAAATTTCTATATTGGGTGCTTCTTTCAAGAAAGAAAGTAATTTTGGTAATTTTGAAATATGTCTTCCTACTACTGGAATAATACATATTTTCTTATCTTTATCCAGCAGTTGCATAATATAATTAAGAAAACTTATACTATTTGAAGTGGAATTATTTTTTGTTTCTATTTCACTCACAACATCAAATTCGTCAAAAAGTAAAGCTAGTTTTTTATCGCCTAATTTTTTATACATTTCTGGCAAAAAACTCTTAGAAAAAATATTAATATCGGTTTGTATATTCTCTATTAAATGATTTATTAATTCATGATTTTCATTTCTTGGTAATTTGTCTTCTAAAACTTCTATAATTTCAACTGCTATTGAGTGTAAAATTTTTGAAATAGATGCTTGTCCTAAGTCTTCAAAATTACAATGAATAAAGACAAAGTTATCTTCAGAAACCTTTTTAGGAATTTGATTAAGTACAGATGATTTGCCAATCCGTCGTTGACCATACAATAAAATTAATGGTTGCTCAAGATTGTCATTAATAGCACTGAATATATCTTCTCTTCCAAAAAAATCTTTTGGATATTTAATCGAACCACCTACTTTATAAGGGTTTATAGGTAAATTAGTCATATTTCATCTGCTCACAACTTATAAGTTTAATGTCAGAACAATCGTTGTCTATAAACTTAGTAAAGAAGTTCAATAAAACCTCCCTACTAAGAAGTTTATTTAGGAAATACTGGAACTACTTTCACAATCCAATCTAGGACAGATTGTACCCTGTCTGGATGATTTCCTAACCAGCTAACTACTTCTGTAACCTTCGTTACTTGTCCATGACTAATCAGATTGATAAATACTCTTTCTCTGTCTCTGATTAATTGCTGTGGAGTATTCAAAATCTGCTGAATTACCCATTTTTTCATCAATAATGAAGTAAAAGAGTATAACTTTCCTGTTGGTGCGGAAATCGAAATAATTATCCCCTGTTCTTCCAGTTTTGTTAAAAATGTACTATGTTGTGTCAGAATGCGTCCCACACCACTCAAATTAAATCTAATCTCCTGAATATGACCTTCCATATCTAACAAAGCGATTAGCATTAATAAGACTTGGTCTATTTCATTACATCTGTTCCAAATTGTTTGGAAAATTTGTTGGGTATCTCTTTCAAAACCCTCTTCAAATGTGTTAATATTAGCTCTATTCCCAAGTTGTATCTCTCTGTATAGCAAGAAACCAGCAGTTTGTACTAAAGTCGGATGTCCACCTGTAATATTGATAATTTCACCCCGTAATGTTGGTGGTCTAATTATTGTCAATAGTTCAACCAATTCGCTTGTATTAAACAATTTCAGTGATTGAAACAAGTAATGATTATACCAAGGAGAAGCATTGGTGTTAGGTCTTGGACCTAGTTTACTGAGACGTTCCAATGAAGTAACAATCATTGACAGGTATTTACTTTCTTCACCACTAACAGCCAAACTACGACATTGAGCTAAAAATGTTTCCATTTCAGCTTCAGTGTAATTGTCATTTGTTACTAAAGCTGCATCAAAGTCATCTACCAACAATATTAAAAATTTATCCTTTCTACCCAGTTTCCTTAATGCCCTACGCAGAGTATCATTTGTAACTGTGTTTTCAAGTAATGGACTAATTTCTGCCTGTAGTTGTGGGTCATTATCTAATTTATCATGTAGTATATTTAATACTTCTCGCCAAAAAGCAGCAGGAGTGAAGGGAATAATATCTTGGCCGTTGAGTAATACAATTACGGATTGAGATGGATCTACGCCATGTTCTATTAATGCTGGTTCAGAAGCCAATTTCTTTAAAAAGGAAGTTTTACCCATCCCTGGACCACCCCAAATAGCAAAATGGCTACGGTTACAGATTTGGTCAAAAGCAAAGTTAATTTCAGATGTCCGACCTATAAAACTTTCTGGAGGAACTGCTTTCCCTGGAAAAAAAGGATTGGGAGACATAGTTAATGTAAGTAGTTGAACAAAATTAGATTTATTTCTGGACAAAACTTATACAACTCGTGTATTCGTAAAGTACATCAGATATAGGGCTACTATTTGATTTTTGAACAGATACGTAGGGTGTGTTAGCGATAGCGTAACGCACCATTCTTAAGGATTTCGTGCGTTATGCGAAACGCTAACGCACCCTACAAATACGTAATTTTGTTCAAGAATCAAATCGGATTCCTATATGTAGAATCTGTTGAGACTAAGTAATTTCCAAGTTCTGACCCTAAAAAACATATTTTTGGCACGTCCTATTAGAGATAGATGTGTCAATTCATTAGTTCAGTATACTATTAGTAGTCTATGTGTTTTATCTCTTAAAAGCAATATGCAAACTGAATTTAACTTCTGTCAACACTGGTATCCTCTCATACCTATAGAAGATTTGGAACCACAAAAACCAAAATCTATCACATTATTAGGAAAAAGATTAGTAATCTGGCAACCAACTAAATCAGCAACATATCGAGTATTTTTAGATCAATGTCCCCACCGTCTCGCACCATTAAGCGAAGGACGAATAGAAGATAAAACAGGTAACTTAATGTGCAGTTATCACGGTTGGGAATTTAATGAAAATGGTATTTGTAAAAACATTCCCCAAGCAGAAAATCCAGAAATTATTACTAAAAATCAAGAAAACTTTTGTTTAATTTCCTTTCCAGTTCGTCAACAACAGGAAATACTTTGGGTGTGGCCTGATGAAAAAACAGCAGCAATAGCAGAAAATACACCTTTACCTTTATCACCACAAATAGATGCAGCCAAAGGATTTGTTTGGTCTAATTATATTCGAGATTTAGAATATGACTGGCAAACATTAATAGAAAATTTAGCCGATCCTAGTCATGTACCTTTTGCTCATCATGGAGTACAAGGTAATAGAGAAAAAGCTATACCTGTACCTATCAAAATAGTTAAATCAACTATTAATTTAATTGAAGTACGTATCGAGAGAGGTTTACCAACAGTAATTACATTTGAACCACCTTGTAGATTTGAATATATGATTAATATTGGTAATACAACTAAAAAACTAGGATTACTTTTTTATTGTATTCCTGTATCTCCTGGTAAATCGAGAGTAGTTGCTCAATTTTCCCGTAATTTTGCCAAGAACTTACATCAAGTCATTCCCCGTTGGTGGAATCATCTTCACGAAAGAAATCTAGTATTAGATGGTGATATGATAATGCTAAATCAGCAAGAATATTCACTACAGAAAAAACAATTACATCAAAGTTGGAAAACAGCTTATAAATTACCAACAAATGCTGATAAATTTGTAATTGAATTTCACAATTGGTTTGATAAATATTGTCAGGGAAAATTACCTTGGCAAGATTTAGGAATTAGTGTAAGTGAATCTCCAACTATTAATGATAATCATGGGGAAATGTTGGACAGATATAAACAACATACTCAACATTGTAGTAGTTGTCGAACAGCAGTTAAAAATCTAGAACGTTTGCAAATAGGACTTTTAGCATATTTTGTCATTATTATATCTGGAGTAGCTGTATTACCTGATTATTGGCGTTTACAGCTAGGTTTACTATTAGTAATTACAGCAATTTCAGGGCTGGGGATTTATTCTTGGTTAAAATTTTCCCTCATTCCTAAATTCTACTTTGTAGATTATGTCCATGCTGAAAAATAAATAATAAACCAATTACCAATTACCAATTACCAATTACCCATTACCAATGAACTAAAGTTTTAATTCTAAACGTTGAAAATCCTGCTGTACCTCATTCCACAAAGCTTTATTAAATGGGTCAGTTTTTAAGGCCTTTTTCAGATAAATTTTAGCTTTTGGAAGTTGTTTTTCCGTAATTAAAGCTCGTCCCCAGATTTGATAGGCGATCGCTAACCATTGACGCACTTCTGGATCTGCTGGTAAACGTGCCATTAAAGCCTCTGCTAAAGCGATCGCTTGGGGAAAACGTCTTTCTTGCAAAAACCGCTGTAACTGTTCATAGGTTTTCCACTTTAACCGTTGTTCTATATCCTGTAAATTTGGTGGCTGAGATATAACCGTTGTTTTTGGTGCTGCTGGTTGAGTCTGAACCTCTGTAGCACTATAAACATGAGTTTTCACTTCACTAGTCCGGGGCTTAATTTCCTCTGGTGGTAATGCAGTTTGCAGGAATTTATAAGCCTCTGTCACCGCAATAAATTTGTCTTTTGCTTTGAGATCATTTGAGTTGATATCAGGATGATATTGCTGTACTAATCGGCGATAGGACGCTTTAATATCAGCAAAAGAAGCTCCTGACCTTAAACCTAATATCCGGTAATAATCTTCAAGATCCATGTTGCTTCGCTTCGCTCCCATTCAAAATTCAAAATTAAAAATTAAAAATGAAGAATTCCTATCTTTAAATTTTCAACTTTGAATTTTGAATCATTTTGCACTATCTATGGACGTTCTTCAATCACACGATCAATTAAACCGTATTCCTTAGCTTCTTGAGCAGACATGAAAAAGTCACGATCCATATCTTTTTCAATCTTGCTTAAAGGTTGAGTAGTATTATCAGCATAAATTTGATTTAACTGACTACGAATTCGCAGAATTTCTCTAGCTTCGATTTCGATATCAGAAGCTTGTCCGCGAGTTCCACCAGAAGGTTGGTGAATCATAATTCGGGAGTGAGGTAAGGCCATGCGTTTACCCTTTGTCCCAGCAGCTAACAGGAAAGATCCCATGGAAGCAGCTAAACCGACACAGATTGTGACTACATCAGATTTGATGTGTTGCATGGTATCATAAATTGCCAAGCCAGATGTTACCATACCACCGGGGGAATTGATATATAAATAAATATCCTTCCCTGGATCATCAGAATCCAGATACAGCATGACAGCAATGATTTGGTTGGCAATTTCGTCATCTACATCTCTTCCCAGAAAAATAATTCTTTCCCGGTAAAGACGGTCATAGATGCTAATCCAATCTGTGTATTGTCCACCAGGCATCCGGTAAGGAACTTTAGGCACGCCTATAGGCATTTGCGGTACTCCGTTTGTAATTAGTTGTTAGTTGTTAGTTGTTAGTCATGAGTCAGTGGTTATGAGTAACTGACAATTAACTATTTAAAGGACACTTGCAGGGAGTGGGGGATTAGCGAGTTCTTCTTTCCTAAAAACTTTGTCAATCAAACCATATTCCTTAGCTTGGTCAGGAGTCATGTAGAACAGACGATCCATGTCCTTGCTGATTTTCGCTGCGTCTTGTTCAGTCGTCCGAGCGAGAATTTCCAGCATTGAAGCTTTATTTGCCAAAACTTCTTTAGCACGAATTTGAATATCCGTTGCTTGTCCTTGGGCATAGCTCTTAGGCTGATGCAGGATAATAGAAGAATTGGGCAAACTAGCACGACAACCTTTTGTCCCGGCACTAAGAATCATCGCTGCCATACCCATTGCCGAACCAATACAAATGGTGTGGATAGGAGGCTTGATATATTTCATAGTGTCATAGATAGCGAAGGCTTCGGTTTCAAAACCGATAGGTTCGCCACTGTAACCAGAAGTACCTGTAGAGTTGATGTAGATTTTAATTGGCTTTTCGGGATCATCGGACTGTAAATACAGCAATTGGGCGACAATTAATTCCGTTACAGACGGAACAAGTGGCATACCCAGATAAACAATCCGCTCCTTCAACAGTAGAGAGGGTAAATCTGGCGGCGGTGTCCGGTAGGAGCTATCGCCGGAATAGGGGGCTTGCACAGCCTTGAGGTGAGAAATATCCATAGCAACTAAATCGCCTAAAACTATGCCGTTAACTGTATTACATCCTAGCGCGATGTCTGGGAGATTTAAGGTGCGGATTTCTGCTATGTTAACGAATTTTGGATTAACTGGGGTTGTATGGCGATAAAATCTGGAGATTTTTGTCTATTCATCTTTGATTTGGCACAAAGAAGCAAATTTGATCAAATTGCTGGTTTTGAGGATGAGGGTAGAGTGATTTCTGAGGAGATAATGTCCGTTATAATGAGTTTTAATGGCTCATATCAATTTTAGAAGCTATATTTTATGGGAAAGAGTCATTTTAAGAAAGCAATATCATCTTTGGAATCTCGTATTTCTGAACACAAAGAAAAAATCAGGCTAGAATTAGATAAGGAGTTTCCAGATTCAGGTTTAATTAACCTTTTGGAGATTATTGGTTTTATTTAATACTTTATGGCTAACGCCACGCTTCGCTATCAAACACACAATTGAGGGCGGGGAAACCCCGCCCCTACTGAAGACGCGCTCGTTTCCCACTTACCGCAAGATGTTATGATTTACTAATATGATTATGCAGGAGGTTAGAAATTATTATGACAACACATCAATCAACAGTAATGACCAGTTATAATCTTTACGAACAAGATTTTTACCTGTGGATAGAAACAACATCTAAACAATTAAAAGCAGGGAAATTTGCAGAAATTGATTTAGCAAATCTGATAGAAGAAATTGAAAGCATGGGAAAAAGTGAAAAACGGGAGTTGAAAAGCCGTTTAATTGTCCTATTAATGCACTTACTAAAATGGCAATATCAACCCGAAAAACGCAGTGAAAGCTGGCGTAGTACGATGACAGAACAACGTATTTGTATTGAATTATTATTAGAAGATAGTCCTAGTTTGCAACCTTTACTTATAGAAATATTTGCAAATTGTTATGAAAAAGCTCGTTTAAAAGCATCTGAAGAAACAGGAATTAAATTGAATTTCTTTCCTGAAGAATCTCCTTTTACTTTAGAAGAAACTCTGAAAAATTACTTTTTGAATAATTAAATTATATCAATGTTTATTTGCTCACTTAGTCGGTTTTAACCGACTTTAGCTATCAGACAGGGAATTGATTCCCTGGCTAACCCGGATTTCTCACAAGTGAAAAAAATCATTGATAAAGAGCGAAAAAAAGGAAGTTTATTTGATACATAAGTAGCAAAGATGAAAAAAGGAAATCTCTTCAGTATATAGTTGAGAAATTTCGTTAAATATAAAGAGC
>JANMEE010000349.1:0-85909 GCA_031376645.1 Dolichospermum sp. OTE_75_concoct_329_sub
AATACTAGGAAAATTTATTAGTCCGTTTTAACGGACTTGAGCTATTAGACAGGGAATTGATTCCCTGGCGGGTTTGTCAGCCAACAGATAAGAAATTTTTAGCCTAAGTTGACACCAATGAGCATTGCTTTACCCCTACAAGTAATCCACAAGAAATGGAAAGCCCAGATATAACAATTAATTTGATTGATAATCTTGACAACCAATTGCTGCTTCTGTGTTCGCAACATAGGGATTTACAGTACATTTAAGACGGTAATTATTAGTAAAAAATTGACAATTATGACAGGGGATTTTGTGCATTTCTTGAGCAGTTTTAAGAGTGTCCTTTGTCGCTATCCAAAAATTCAAAAACACAATAATAATTGTAGTCCAAGCAATAACAAAGCAAATCGGAATTAATAATGGTTGTATACTCTGAATTAAAAAAAATATAAAATTCAGCATGGCATTACTCATACAAGTAAGGAGTTAGAAATTAATATAACTTCTAACTCCTTATTGATCGCTTCTAGCTAAAGATATATTAAATCAAACTCCCGCATGACCTAAAGCAATACCTGTCACCAACATTCCCAAAACCAAAAACGGTTGGGCGCTGGCTTGATATTTAACATCATTGGCTATGGGGTCACGGAGAAAATACATATCTTGGAAAGTGATTTGGGGAATGATTAATAGTACGAGAATTGCTGCATATAAATTCTCATTAATACTCACCAAATAACCTGCGACCAAACCTTGAAATAAGTCAATCATGACCACACAAATCAAAGCCGCATTTTGCACTCCAAACATGACTGGTAATGATTGTAAACCTAATTGGCGATCGCCTTCCACACTCTTAAAATCATTAACAATGGCAATCCCTAAACCTGCCAAACTGTAAAATAAGGTCAGAACTACAATTTTCCAACTCAGTTCCCCAAATAAAGCATGGCCAGCCCACCAAGGTAAAGCAATGTAACTTGCACCCAAAGCATAATTTCCTAACCAACCATTTTGTTTTAATTTCAATGGTGGTGCAGAATAGATATAAGCAATGAAAGTGCCAAAAACAGACAACATAAAAACAGTAGGAAATGGATGACCTGCCCATACATCTAAAGTGTATGACACACCATATCCTAATAATAGTAAAACAATGATTTGGCTGATTACTTGCTTTTCTGAAATTCTCCCAGAAGGTATGGGACGATAGGGTTCATTAATCGCGTCTATTTCCCGGTCATAATAATCATTGATGGTTTGGGTATAACCAGTCAACAAAGGACCAGAAAGAAACATACAAAGGGCGGACTTCAAGACATTTTCTAAAGTCCATGTGTAGTTACCAGCAGAAGCCGCACCGCAGACTACACCCCAAATTAGGGGAATCCAGGTAATCGGTTTCATCAATTGCAAACGAATTTTCCAAATAGAAGTTTCCCCCGCACTTGCACCTTTCATTCCCAGCAATTGCCGCGTTTTTGCATTGCGGTCTTCTGTGATTGTAACTTCTTGACTTGTAGATTCTATAGCCTCATTTGGCTGAGAATCTGGATTAATGGGAGTTGATTCAGACATAAGGTGTAATGGTAATTGGTAATAGGTAATGGGTAATTGGTGATTGGTAATAATTTATATCCCAGTCCCCAATTCCCAGTTTCCATAACCTAAAAAGAGATTATCAAATAACTATTTTGAAACTTTGCGCCAGTTACAGGTTTACCACTCAGAGCAGGGGGCAGGAAGATATTCCGCCTGTGATCTCCAGCTTCTATTGTGACTTCTGGCCCGTACTGGGTGAGCTTGACTTGCTTTTTGTCAAAACCAGGTAAAAATAGGCGCACTTGGCGATTATGTACGTCAATTTCAATTGGTTGGTTAGCTTGTAATGCTTGCTCAACAAAGTTGGGTAAAGCATCTATCAGAGGTTGCCATTGCCCATTAGAAACATCAGGAACTATGCTCACAGGTAGAGGTGCAAATTCCTCAGATAAGTTAGTATTTTCTCCACCAGTAACTAAGATTGCCCCACCCACAGTTAAACCAATTTGTTGGGCGCTTCCCCAAAGATAGCGGGAATTTGCCACATCAATGGGTTCTGATGTTGTCACTAAAAAAGCAGCGACACGTCGGGGATTAGCTAAAGCAGCTTTACCTTCTTCGAGAAAATTATTAACTTGGTTAGTGGGTTGGGAGAAATTATCAGCAGTCCAATTAACATTAAAAAGACTGCTAATTAAAGGTTGAATAAGGGGAGATTCTGTAATTGTTTTCCCTAAATCGGAGTTAACAAATAATTGCCGGAATCGTCGCATATACCAACTGAGAGATTCTGGCATTCCCAACATCCGCAAGGTGGAAGCGTCCCCCGTACCATCGTAGATAATCGCGTCATATTTGCTGCTGGCATCATATTCACGAATAGCATTGAGAGCAAGGGCGTTGTCCATGCCTGGTAATGCTACCAGTTCTTGCCCGTAAACCTCTTTAAAAATTGGTGTGCGGAGGTATTGAGCCTCCAATTTTTTCACTTCGTCCCAGTTACGTTCTAGCAGTACAGATGCTTGAAGCTGTACTGCTTGCAGATTGGGAGAGATTTCCTGGGGGTCAGGAGTCAGAGCCGTATTGAGTAGAATTGACAATGTTGGATCTGCTAGTCCTGCTAGGAGTACCCTTTTGCCTTGTGTTGCCAAGCTAATAGCTGCGGCGATCGCTATCTTACTGCGAGCGATGCCGTTTTTGCCTAAAAATGTCAGTATCAAGGCCATTACTCAATTTCCAATTATCGCCGATCTTTTCAATTACAACTTAACACTGAACCAATCCTCTTCGCCTCTGCTCTAAGTTGTCTTGACTATGCTAGTTTGATTTCATCTTCAAAAAACCAGGTGGAGGAGTTGTCATCAAATTTGACCACCACACCAATTCCCGCCCCGTCTGTGACTTTGTAGCCAGAGATAGTGCCAATTTTTCCGAGTTTTTGAGCGATAGTAGAGGATACGCGATCGCGCAAACGAATCACCTTAACTTTCTGTCCGATTTCCATGATCTAGTTACAATACAATAATTCAAATCTCAGTGTAGCGGAATCTGGTACTCTGTTTTCATCAGTCATGGTTTAAAATTAAATCAGTAAGCAATTAGGTATGCTCTTATGTTTGTGACAGCCCAACAGCTAGAACAACAAATGCCCGATGCGACTCATTTGTTAAGTGATGAGCCGGAAATGGAAAGTTCTTTGCATTATATGCAGTTACTAATACTCGTAACTAGCTTAGAATGGTTATGGCGTGATCAAAATGATTTTTTTATTGGTGCAGATATAACCATTTATTTTAGTCGTCAACAGTTAAAAAATCGACAATTTCGGAGTCCACATTTCTTTTTAGTCAAGGATACAGAAAAACGTCCTCGCACGTCTTGGGTTGTTTGGGAAGAAGATGGACGTTATCCAGATTTAGTTATTGAATTACTGTCAAATAGTACAGCAAAAGTTGACCGCAACCTGAAGAAAAGTTTGTATGAAAATCGCTTTCATACTCCTGAATATTTTTGGTTTAGTCCCGAAAGTTTAGAATTTACTGGTTTTAAATTGGTAGGAAATCAATATCAGGAAATTGTTGCCAATCAAGAGGGATATCTTTGGAGTGAAGTCCTAGATTTATATTTAGGTGTGGCAAATAGTAAACTTCGTTATTTTACATCTGAAGGTGAATTAGTACCAACACCAGAAGAAGCAGCTATAAAGATCCAAAAAGAAGCTAGTGAAGCACAACTACAAGCTCAAGCAGATGAAAATCAAGCTATTGAAGTAGAACGACAGTTAACAGCAGAAAGAGAAAAATCGCAACTTTTGGCAGCACATTTGCGATTCCTCCGGAGCGCTGCGCTATCGCTCGGTGTAGATCCTGATAGTTTAAGGAAGGTAAGCAAATATGTATCAACATAATCCCCCCTTGTCGCCAAAAGAAACCATGCCGACGATGTATGATTTACCCAGTGAGTTAATAGGAGAATCAGGTTTGCCGGACGAATTCCATTGTATACAACCAGATTTACTCAGTGAAACTTGTCAACCTGTCAATTATTCATCTGAGGAAATGTTACTGGCCAGCGACTTAAATCTTTATTATGACCCCCGACATCCTGGTTGGTACAAGCGTCCTGATTGGTATATGGTATTAGGAGTTCCTAATTCTAACCAGCAAGAAGATTTACGTTTAAGTTATGTTATGTGGCAAGAAGGAATTGATCCTTTTTTAGTAGTTGAATTACTGTCACCAGGAACAGAACAAGAAGACTTAGGACAAACTCTGCGGGAAGTCAATAAACCACCAACCAAGTGGGAAGTATATGAACACATTTTGCGTGTTCCTTACTATATTATCTATGACCGTTATGAAAATAATTTTCGTGTCTTTAAAATTAATGGTACTCGTTATGAAGCTATATCTTTACCAGATAACCGTTTCTGGTTAGAAGAAATAGAAATGGGTTTAGGTTTGTGGCAGGGAAGTTATCAAAATACAGAGGGTTTATGGTTACGTTGGTATAATGCTGATGGTTGGTTGCCAACATTAGCAGAAAAGGCAGAGAATGAACGTCAACGAGCAGAGAATGAACGTCAACGGGCAGAAAATGAACGTCAACGGGCAGAGAATGAACATCAACGGGCTGAATCTGAACGGGCAAGGGCTGATGAAGCAGAAATGAAAGCAGCTATACTAATTCAAAGGTTAAGGGAGTTAGGTATTGAGCCTGATAATTTGTAAATAAATCTTTTAGTAGAAATTTCCCTAATCTGAAAATTAATCGCAGACAATAGGACTCATATAGTATAAAATGCCGAAATAACTTTTTTCCGGTGTGTAATGGTGCTTAAGAATGACGCTTTCCCTCAAAGATAATTTAAATTGGTTACAAGTGCAGCGTTATTGTGAACTCTTGCACGTATTAGTAGAAAGGACTCTAAAAGTCCGCTACCGGGGTTCTTTTTTGGGGGTTTATTGGTCACTATTAAACCCTGTAATTATGACAGGGCTGTATACTGCCATTTTTGGTGCTACCTTTGCATCCTACTATGGCAACTCCATCATTAACTATATGCTGGCAGCACTGACAGGACTGTTAGTAATCAATTTTTTCTCAGCTTGCACATCCCAAGCTTTAAGCAGCGTAGTTGGTAACGGGGCATTATTAAATAAAATTCAGTTGCCAGTCAGTGTTTTTCCAGTATCAATGATTGCGTCAAATGTTTTTCAGTTTTCAGTAGGATCATTGCCGTTACTAGCGATTATGACTTTGATTAATTCCAAAAGTCTAGTCAATGTCCTAGCTTTGGTATTTCCATTTCTCGCACTGATTTTAGTTTCTACAGGAGTTGGATTTTTAGTCAGTGCTTTGTACGTATTTTTTAGGGATTTTCCTTACTTCTATGAGTTAGTGGTATTTGTGATTTGGTTAAGTAGTCCTATATTTTATCCAGCAGCTATTGTTCCCAAGCAGGTAAAACAGTTTTTAGGTTTAAATCCCTTATCCCCAATTATTGAAAGTCTGCGTCAGATTACATTATCAGGTTCTTCACCAGATTTAGGTTTGATTTGGGGAGCTTTACTGAGTGGTATCATTATTTTAGCCTTGGGATGGACTTGTTTTCATCTGTGGCGGCATCAATTTATGGATTTGCTGTAAATGGAATTAATTCGACTAGATAATGTTTCACTGTGGAGACGAACTCAAGAGGAGTTTTCTTACGATTTAAAGAAAACGCTTCTATCTGTAGTAGAGGGTGAATATCGTCAGCCAGCCAAAAAATTAGTTTTAGATAATATTGACTTAGTGGTAGAAAAAGGCGAAAAAATAGGTATAATCGGTGCAAATGGTTCTGGTAAGTCCACTCTATTGAAGATCATTTGTGGGATTTTGCAACCTACCACTGGTACAGTCAGAGTCCGAGGTCAAATCGCACCTTTAATTGAACTAGGAGCAGGGTTTGATCCAGAAATTTCGGTAATGGACAATATCCTCCTTTATGGTGTATTGTTGGGTTTTTCTAGGGCTGAGATGAAAGCAAGAGCGCATTCTATTTTAGAATTTGCCGAATTAGAGGATTATTACTTCTACACCCGTTTAACCCTCGTAATTTGGCTACAGTATTGAAGTATATTGAATCATTTTCAGGCTATCAGTTAAAGACTCTATACCAGGACTATAGGCACGTATTTGAAGAGCTATATCTGCATATTTAATATAGCGAATAGTCGCTACAAACGGCAATTCTCCATAGGAAATGATATTGTTCTTTGCAGGTAAATTTTTAATTGGTCCAATAATATGAAATTGCCAATTAGGAAATAATTGACTGGCTTGGGCGATAAAATCTATATCAAAATAAGAATTACCCACAAATATAATATTTGGATAATTTGAGGGTGGATAAGGATTAGTATATTCCTGATCAAACAGGTCTTTACGAATACCATGTAAGTGCAATTCCAAATTTAGCAAACCAGCAAAATTACGGTAAATATACTGACTAAGTACGCTGACTAAATCAAATTGAGAGTACAGGATAGTCTAGACGATAGTCTCGACGAATCACGGATAGCAAACTTAGGGGTGCGGGGGGTGCGGTGAAGAACACAACTTCCCAACCTTGACGCAAAAAGGCATCAGCCAACCAGTGAAACCCTGCCTTGCGTTTGGAGTTCCAGTAGTGTCCAGTAATTAAAACTACACGCTTCATAAATTAATATAATATGTCACAAAACTGCTAGACTATTAACCTAGTAAATTAAAGATTTGCTAGTATAAAGTTTGGGCTAACTAAGAGAACCCTGTTAACATCATCCAATTCTTGAGTATATACTATAGATACATTGTTCTTAGAAATACTTTTTATGTAATATAGTTACTGCTAAACCTGTTCTATGCAAGACAATTTAGGCTAAAAACATGACTGAGCAACCTGAAAATTTAATTAAATTAAAACAAAAAATTAGCGACCATACAGCCATTGTTGGCGTTGTTGGTCTGGGATATGTAGGTTTGCCATTTGCAGTTGAGAAAGCCAAAGTTGGCTATCAAGTCCTAGGGATTGAACAAAATCCGCTTAGAGTTGAACGAGTCAACATAGCAGATAATTACATCACAGATGTTCAAGATGAAGACTTAAAAGAAGTTGTCAGCAGTGGGAAACTACAAGCAGTTACGGATTTTGAACAGGTTTCGGATGTAGATGTTATTGTTATTTGCGTTCCTACTCCATTGACCAAGAATCTGACTCCAAATCTGAGCTACGTTGAAAATGTGACTCATGCTATTGCTAAACGGTTGCGTCCTGGACAGTTGGTAACTTTGGAATCAACTACTTACCCCGGAACTACGGATGAGGTGATGCGCCCTGTTCTAGAACAGGTTAGTGGTTTAAAGCAAGGAAAAGATTTCTTTTTAGCCCATTCTCCAGAACGGGTAGATCCAGGCAATAAGCGTTACACCACCAAAAATACCAGTAAGGTAGTAGGAGCATCCGATCCATGCTCCCTGGCAGTTACACAATTATTCTATGAGCAGACTATTGATCATGTAGTACCTGTCAGTAGTGCTAAGGCGGCAGAACTGGTGAAGGTATTTGAAAATACGTTTCGATCTGTGAATATTGCTTTGGTAAATGAGTTAGCAATGTTATGCGATCGCCTCAACCTCAACGTCTGGGAGGTGCTAGATGCTGCCAACACCAAACCGTTTGGCATTATGCCCTTTTATCCAGGACCGGGTGTAGGTGGTCACTGTATACCCATTGACCCTCATTACTTAGAATGGAAAGCTAAGGAAGTTAACTTCAATACCCATTTTATTGCTTTAGCAGGGGAAATTAATCGCTCCATGCCCATATTTGTGAGGGAAAAAGCCCGCAGAGTCTTAAATAATTTAGGTATTGCTCCTGCTAAATCAAAGATTCTGCTCATGGGTGTGGCGTATAAAAAAGATTTATGTGATTGGCGGGAATCTCCAGCTTTAATGGTAATTAATTACCTCTTAGAAGATAAAATCACACTTAGTTATCATGATCCCTTTGTTCCACAAATTGAGGTGCAAGGCAAAACCTACTCTAGTGTGGAGCTAACAGAGGAAAAAATTAGCTCTGCTGACTTAGTAATTATTACTACTGAACACAGTCAGATAGATTACGTCAATTTGGTAGCTAAGTCGAAAGTGGTTCTAGATACACGGGGAATAACTCGTCATCTTGATTGCGATCATGATAAAGTAACTCTGTTGTAGGGATGGGTAAGTGGTGAGAGATTTTAAAGAAAAATCAGTAATTGTAGTAGGAGCAGGGAACTGGGGCAAAAACCTGGTGCGAAATTTTCACGAATTAGGGGCGTTGATGGGTGTAGCAGAGGCTGATCCTGGACTCAGACAGGCAATAGCTACAACTTACCCAGATATCAGTATCTATGCTGATTTTCAAGCTGCCATAGAAACAGATGTAGCAGCAATTGTCTTAGCAACGACCGCACCCACTCATTATGAACTGGCAATGGCAGCTTTGACAGATGGTAAGGATGTATTTGTAGAAAAGCCAATGACGCTGCGAACGGATGAAGCTAGAAAACTGGCTGAATATGCAGATCAGCAGGGTCAGATTCTGATGGTTGGACATTTGCTATTGTATCAACCAGCGATCAATTGGATGCGTGATTATTTAGCTACTGGTAAAGCTGGTCAAGTGCTGCACGTAGCTACCCAAAGGTTGAAGCTTGGTAAAGTCCGTCAAGAAGAAAATGTCTGGTGGTCATTTGCCCCTCATGATGTCTCAGTTGTTCTTGACCTCTTGGGAAATCCCAAATTACAAAAAGTCAGAGCTAACGGACAAGCTATCTTACAGCCAAATATAGCCGATTTTGTGCAAGTTGATCTTAGTTTCTCAACAGGCCAATCAGCCCAAATTAGTTGTTCTTGGTACTGGCCATTAACTCAACGTAGCACTGTAGTTATTGCCGAAAAACAAATGCTGGTTTACGATGAGGTGCAACAAACTGTTACTATTCAGAATAAATATATTGACCAAAATTTACAACATCACGACCAAGGCAGCGAAGTAGTAGAAGTAGCAGCCTCTGAACCATTAAAAATTGAATGTCAACACTTTTTGGATTGTGTGAAAACTCGACAAAAACCCCGTTCTGATGGTTGGAATGGAGTTGCAGTTGTAGAAATTTTAGAAGAGGCACAGAAATTCCTGCATGACTAACTACTTTATACATGAATCTAGCTATGTAGATGAAGGGGCAGAAATTGGTAAAGGTACGAAAATTTGGCACTTTTGTCACATATTCGGTAAAGCGAAAGTTGGTGAAAACTGCATCTTCGGACAAAATGTTTTAGTTGCTAATAACGTAGTCATTGGTAATAGCTGCAAAATTCAAAATAATGTCTCTTTGTATGAAGGGGTGATTTTGGAAGACTACGTTTTTTGCGGTCCGAGTATGGTGTTTACAAATGTGAAAACACCACGATGTGAGTTCCCACGCAATACCAGCAATGATTACCAAAAAACTTTGGTGAAAAGAGGTACAAGCATTGGTGCTAATGCTACAATCGTTTGCGGTGTAACATTATATGAATCTGCTTTTGTAGCTGCTGGTGCAGTGGTGACAAAAGATGTACCATCCTATGCTATGGTTGCTGGAGTTCCAGCAAAAATTATTGGTTGGATGAGTGCCTATGGTGATATACTTTCCTTTGATGACAATGGCTATGCTATAGATTCTACAGGAACTAAATATCAACAATTATCAGAAACACAAGTAATTAAAGTTGCATGATCCAAAGTAATATTCCCGTTCTTGATCTTAAACCCCAATATGAATCTTTAAAAATAGAGATTCAAGCAGCTATTAACCGCGTTTTAGAATCTGGTCAATTTATCATGGGACCTGATGTGAAACTATTTGAACAGGAAGTAGCCAGATATTTAGGGGTACGCCATGCGATCACTGTTAACTCTGGTACTGATGCTTTAATCATTGGTTTGAAAGCTTTGGGTATTGGTACAGGTGATGAAGTAATCACTACACCACTTACCTTTTTTGCGACTGCGGAATCAATTAGTAATGTCGGTGCTATACCAATATTTGCCGATATTAATCCTGCTACTTTCAACATTGATTCAGATGCAATAGTCACCAAAATTACGCCTCAAACTAAGGCAATTATGCCAGTTCACCTCTATGGTCATCCGGCAGCTATGGGGGCAATTATGGATATTGCTCAAGAGTACAATTTAAAAGTTATTGAAGACTGCGCCCAGTCATTTGGTGCTAGATACTATAATCATGATTGTGTTAACAGTAAACATACAGGCACAATTGGTCACGTGGGTGCTTATTCCTTCTTTCCTTCCAAAAACTTAGGTGCTTACGGTGATGGTGGACTAATTGTTACCGATGATGACCAAGTTGCAGAAACAGCTAGGATGCTGAGAGTACATGGGGCTAAAAAGAAATATCACAATGAGGTTTTGGGTTATAATTCCCGTCTAGATACTATACAAGCAGCTATTTTGCGTGTAAAGTTACCTTACATTGATAAATGGAATGAAGGTAGGCGTATAGTCGCTAAAACCTATAACCAGTTATTAGTAGATGTCCCTAGTATAGTCACACCAGAAATAGCAGATGGCCATGTATTTCATCAATATACAATTAGGGTTTTAGATGGTAAGCGTGATCAAGTGCAAAAATATTTAACTGAACAGGGTATTGGCTCAATGATTTATTATCCTGTGCCGCAAGATAAATTACCAGTGTATAAAGGTCAATATCCTGCGAATCCAGTGAGTGATTTACTAGCTACTCAGGTTTTAAGTTTACCAATTTGGCCGGAGTTAGAACAGCAAAATATTGGAGTTGTTGTGCAAGGAATTCAGCAAGTAATGAAATAAAAGTTGAGGTAAAAGAATAATATAATTATAATTTTTCAGTGTAAATGAATGAAAAGTAAAAGTTTGCTTCCCAGAAGTCTTAAAAAAGTAGTTAATCCTTTTATCCATCTTTTTTGTGACATTATTTTTCCACCGTTTTATACATTATGGAAGTATAGAAATATTCTTTATCAGACAACAATTAATGACATTAAAACACGCCATGCAGGATCAGTATTAGGAATATTTTGGCTCTTAGTTTATCCGCTGCTTTTTTTAGGAACTTATGCAATTGTATATCTTTATATTTTTAAAGTTCGATTTCAACTATTAACTTCTAATGAATATGTTGCTCTAATTTTTTGTGGATTAATTCCTTTTCTTGGATTTTCAGAGGCTGTGAGTTTAGGTGTGCCTTCTGTTGCTTCTAGTGCAAATTTGATAAAAAATACTCTATTTCCGATTGAGTTAGTCCCTGTCAAAGCTGTGTTAATTGGTCAAGCAACTCAAGTAGTAGGAACAGGGATGTTATTAGTAGTTCTCCTATTTTTAGGAAAGCTTTCTATTTGGTCTCCTTTTTTCCTATTGGTGTGGGTTTGTCAACTACTTTTTTCTGTAGGTTTAATTTGGATTTTATCTAGTTTAAATGTATATATTAGGGACATTCAAAACATTATTTCTATTGTCATCCTGGTTTTGATGATGCTCAGTCCTATTGCTTATACAGAAGAAATGGTGCCACAAGGTATCCGACATTTGTTAGCATTAAATCCATTGTATTACATGATTATGGCATATCAATCAGTCCTCATGTTGGGTCATTTTCCACCTTTGAGAATCATTATACCTTTTAGCATCATGTCTATTTTTCTGTTTATTTTCGGATATTGGTTTTTTGACCGGATGAAACAATTGTTAAGCGATCATGTTTGATTTCTTATTTATTTAATTTTCAGGAAAAATATTTTATATGTGTGGTATTGCGGGAATTATAAATCTTTCAATGGGAGCCATCCCAAGTTTAAATAGACGATTAGATTTGATGAATCAACTACAGATTCATAGAGGTCCTGATGGTGAAGGAATTTGGCAACATCCTCAACAGTTTGTTGGTTTTGGACATCGGAGATTAAGTATTATTGATTTAAGTACAGGCAGTCAACCTATGGAAGATAAAGGTGGAAACTGGATAACTTATAATGGTGAAATTTATAATTATTTAGAATTAAGAGAAGAATTAGGTGCTAATACTTTTCAAACTAAATCTGATACAGAAGTTATTTTATATGCTTATCGTCAATGGGGTTTTGATTGCGTAAATCATTTTCGAGGAATGTTTGCTTTTTCTTTATGGGATGAGCAAAATCAAACTTTATTTTGTGCTAGAGATAGATTTGGAATTAAGCCTTTTTATTATACCTTAGTTGGCGAAACTTTATATTATGCTTCTGAAATTAAATCTCTTTTGCCTTTTGTTAAAGATGCTAAAATTGATGTAGAAGGATTTAAAGATTATCTCACTTTTCAATTGTGTTTAGCAGGTAAAACTTTATTTCAGGGTATTAAGGAATTATTGCCAGGACATTTTTTAACTGTAATTAATGGTAGAATTGAAGTTAAAAAATATTGGGAAATTCACTATAATAAAGACTTTAATCATACAGCTAAATATTTTGAAGAAAAAATAGCCGAGTTATTAACAGAGTCAGTTAATTTACATTTACGTAGTGATGTTCCTGTAGGTAGTTACGTTAGTGGTGGCTTGGATTCTAGTATTATAGCATCTTTAGCTAGTGAAAAATATTCTGATAAATTTATGGGGTTTACAGGTAAATTTTCAGTAGCAAAAGAATATGATGAAAGTCAATATGCAAGGGCTTTATCCGATTGGTGTGGTTTTAATTTACAGGAATTAGATATTACCGCTAATGATTTCATTGAGAATATTCGTAAAGTTATTTATCATTTAGATTATCCGGTTGCCGGACCTGGTTCTTTTCCGCAATATATGGTATCTAAAATGGCGAGTCAGCATCGAAAAGTTGTTTTAGGAGGACAGGGTGCGGATGAAATTTTTGGAGGTTATACTCGCTATTTAGTGGCGTATTTTGAACAGTGTATTAAAGGGGCTATTGATGGGACAATGGACTCAGGTAAATTTATTGTTACTTATGATTCTATTATTCCTAATTTAACTGCTTTAAAAAATTATAAACCCATGCTCAAACAATTTTGGCAAGAGGGATTATTTGAAAGTTCAGATCGGCGTTATTTCCGGTTAATTGATCGTGCGCCTTCTTTGGGGGATGAAATTAACTGGGAAGCTTTAGATGGTTATCATCCTTTTGAGACATTTCAAGAAATATTTCTAGCAGAAAATGTGGGACAAGAATGTTATTTTGACAGTATGACTCATTTTGATTTTAAGACTTTATTACCTGCTTTGTTACAAATAGAGGATAGAGTCAGTATGGCTCATGGTTTAGAGTCAAGAGTACCATTTTTAGATCATCCATTGATAGAATTAGCTGCCACTATTCCTGCTAATATCAAATTTACCAATGGCACAATGAAAAGAGTTTTAAAAGATTCTATGAGTTATTGTCTGCCATCTGTGATTACCAATCGTCAAGATAAAATGGGTTTTCCAGTGCCTTTAGTCCAATGGATGAAGGAGGATATTAAGGATTTTATTTTTGATACTTTTTCATCTCAAAAAGCATTAAATCGTGATTTTATTGATAATAAAAAAGTTTTAGCAGGTTTAGAGAAAGAATGGAAATTTGGTCGTAAAATTTGGGGTTTGTTGTGTTTAGAGTTGTGGCAACAGGAATTTTGCGATCAATCATATAATTTTAAGTAAAATGTAAAATTTAAACATCTACAGTTTTTTGTAGATTTCTAACAATTTTGGTGCTTCAACCTCCCATAAAAAATTAGCTCCTTTTTTAGTTAAATTAGTTTTAAATTCTTCTAATTTATCTAATGGAAAATTATTTAAAGCATCAGCAAAACTTTCTGGACTATCCATCTCACAAGCTAGACCAAACCCATTTGTTTCTACTACACTTTTGACAAATGGAAGATTATTACATATGATGGGCAACCTAGCCGCAATAAATTCATATAGCTTATTTGGAGAAACATAATGGGTATTAATGTCTTTATTAGTTGGATAGGGAATTAAGCCTATATCTGCTGAAGCAGTGTAATCTAATAAAACATCTTGAGATTTTGAGGGTACAAATTGAATTTTAGCTAAAACTCCTTGATCTAAAGCTAATTGTTCTAATTCGACTTGGTAATCACCATAACCCATAATTAACAAAGTCCATTGATTATTTTTAACCAAAGACATTGCTTGTATTGCAGTTTCTAAATTTCTTTCAGAAGCTATCCAACCTTGATATAAAAGTAAAAATTTATCCTTAAGATGTGGATAATCTTCTCTAAAACGATCAAATCTTTTATTGATATCGAGATTTCTATTACAGACAGAATTTTGAATCGTATATATTTCTTTTAAATTATAAGTATCTTTGATGATGTTTCCTAACATAGGATTTACTGTAATGACAGAATTAGTATCTTTTATATACTTTTTTTCTATCGTTTGTAAGGATTTGCGTTGTTTCTCTGAAAGACGAGGTTGTTCAGGGTAAAACTCGTGCATATCATAAATCAAAGGAATATTTAAAGCCTTTTTGAGCTTAACCCCTGCTTTTAACATGGGGAGATCGTGAACATGAATAATATCAGGACGGTAAAATAATCCTCTTTTGAAAAAAAGGTATTCATACCCATTAGAATCGGTAAAAATAGGGTATATTGTCACTGTAGATTTAACAGATAAATTAATTAGTTTTGCTGTAGCTGTAATAAAAAAATCTTTAATTCTAAGGCTTATATTAATAAATAATAACACAGGTTTAAAAAAAACAATATAAATTAATTTGGAAATCCATGGAATTAATAAGCCATCGATATTGTTCAAACCTAAACTTATTTTGTTCGCGGTTACATCTACCCCACTAGAAATTTGATTGAGTAAACTAATTAAGTAATTTTGGCTCTTATACAAAAAAGTAAATCGTTGATCTATTCCTTCATATTTGATTCTTTCAACTTTGACTCGTCCTTCAATTTCAAATAAATCTTCACTTTTGCCATCCCATCCAGCTAATAAATAAACCTCATAGCCATCGTCTATTAAGGTTTCAGCTTCAATCAAAATACGCCGATCTATCATCACATCGGGCGTTAACATTAATACTCTTTTTCCTTGACCGGGAATTTGATTAATCCACATATTGTTCATAATACTCCAAACACTGAATTGCAATCTTAGCCGGATGATGGTATTTATAAGCATATTCAAAACCAGCACTTTTATAATAGTCTAACTTGTGCCGATTTTCATATAAATCTATTAAAACATTTTGTAAATTCTTAGGATTAGCATTAATTAAAGGTGGTAACTCAGGGTATTTATCCAATAAATCTTCTCTTAAATAGACAACTGTTGGTACGCCTAAAGCCATCATTTCAGCGGAAAGTAAGCCATAGGACCCTACTAATAATTGATCTATGGCAAGATCAGCATTTTTATATAGCTTTAGGGCTTCTTGATGAGGGACATTTTCTATGATTTTTAATTCAATATTAAAACCTTTAGTTTTTAAGTTATCAATACAGTTAAAAATAAAGTCAGTTCCCTTAATTTTTCGGTTACTTGGCGCATGAGCAATAACTAAAGAATCATTTTGGTTTTTTTCGATGTTTTTTGTATCTGCTAAAACTTGATCAATAATATCAAAATTTACTACTTGAGGAAGTAGAATTGACCGTTCCACAAATTCAAGTAAATCAGGTGTAGAAACAAAATTAACTCTTCCATAATCCCTAGAAATTTCATAAGCAAATTGACGATTTTGACTACACAGTTTAGGAAAACAATTAGCACAAGCAGAAATGGGATATTTCATAATAGTTGTTTTTTCATCTCGAATATCGCAACCACAAAAATAAAAAAATATTTTCTTACCTAAACGAGATAACCAAGCTACATCAGCTAAATTTGCTCCTAATAAACTTTCACCAAAATAAAATTGAAAAATATCAAACTCAGTAGTAAAAGAAACAGCTTTTTGTATTCTTTCAATTGGGGAATAATAATTTTTTAAACTAAAATCAGATCGAAAGTTATAAACGTTATTTACAAAACTATAAGAATAAGCATCATGCCCTAATTCTGATTGTTGTTTCGCAAGAACACCAGCCATTCCGCCAATGTTTTGAGGACCATGTAAAATTCTCATAATAAAGTCTTCTCCATAATATCCACGATTTTTTGAGCTACATCCTTTGAACCATAAAATTTTTGCTCAGATAATAGACTTGTATCACAAATTTGCCATAATTTAGAGGGATCATCTCCGGGTAAATAAAATGAAGCCCATTTACTGTCAATAATTTCTGTCCATTCAGTGGTATCTCGCAAAATCACCCCCTGTTGTTGCCAATGATAAGCTTCCCTTTGTACCCCGCCTGAATCTGTTAAGATTTTCAGAGCAGAACTTTCTAGAGCTAACATATCAAGATAACCAATGGGAGAAATTAATTTAAAAGGTTTCTGTTGAATTACATCTTCTAAATTAAATTCAACGATATTTTTATAGGTGCGAGGATGAACGGGAAATACAACTGGCCAGGGAGAAGTGGCGATCGCCCTCAAATAATCCTGTAAAATTTGTGGATTATCTACATTTTCGGCTCGATGCAGGGTTAACAAAATATATTGTTCTTTTTTGAGTCCATATTCTTGTAAATTATTTTCAACTTTTGTTAATGCTTGATCACGAAATTCATAAAAGCACTGAGCCAATAAATCTCCTGATATATGAACACCTTTGGTAATATTTTCCTGTTCCAGATTGTTTTGACTAACGGAACTAGGACAAAATAATAATTGACTTACATGATCAGTTAAAATACGGTTAATTTCTTCCGGCATTTTTTTATCAAAAGAACGCATCCCCGCCTCTACATGAACAACTGGGATATGCAGTTTAGACGCAGCTAAGGCTCCTGCTAAAGTCGAATTGGTGTCACCATCTATTACTACAGCATCATATTTATTATCTAATAAATGTTTTTCAATGCCATGAAGCATTAAAGATGTTTGTTCTCCATGATGACCAGAACCTACATCTAAATTAATATCTGCTGTGGACAGATTAAGTTCTCTAAAAAACCGCTGACTCATGAGATCATCATAATGTTGTCCTGTATGAAGTAGTATTTCCTTATGTCCTCGTTTTTTTAATTCTTGACTTAAGGGTTTTGCCTGCATAAATTGAGGTCTAGCACCAACGATACGAAGTAAATTTAATTTCATAAGTAAACAATTGAATATTAACGGCTATTTAAACAATATTTTTGCATACAACTCCTACTTAATGGACTGGTTTACTGAGTTGTTCACTAATTGCTTCATATATAGGCATACCAGACGAGTACCCATAACCAAAAAGACTTAAATTAGATTTTACTTGTACATTACTATCAATTATTTCCTCATCATACATATTGTCAATTAATGGTAAGTTAGCAATTACAGCATCTTCTTTGCTGTTCCAACTTAAACTCAATAAGTCAAATATTTTCCCTTGTTCAACATACCACAACTTGTTTAGTTTTTTGAATGTTTGACTAGGAAATTTTAATTGATATTTTTTCGTAACAGTTTTGTAACTAAATGGTAAAACAGTTGCAGTTTTATTTTTTATTGAAAATATTTGAGAAGAAAAATTAGAATCAATAACTTTATGAAATCTCAATTCATAATTGCTATTCTGACCATGTTCTCTGATTTTTGGTATCCAGATTAAATCAACCAACATTCCAAAAGGCGTTATGAAATGATCATCAGGATATAGGGTGATTGCCATAGATCTCTCAATTTGATCCGATATAATCTTAGTATGTCCTATTTGTTTTGAATTATGAGGAGGAATACCATAAAGAATAGACTGTAATATTCCATCCGTCTGTGATGAAAAAAATAATTCTAAATTCACAACTTTTTTTTCTGGTTCTGGAGGAAATACTATCCTTAAAGTTTTGGCTACATTTTGCGATTTTTTATCATATTTTGGGTCATTCCAAATCAAAACAGACCCAGATGATGTGAGTTCACCATTATCAATAAAATAGACTTCTTTTCTAAATAAATCTGCTCCTGCTCTAACTATATTAGTATCTCCACAATCAATTTCATAAAGAGATTGAACTTTCAAAGTTCCAAATTCTTCTGGTATTAAATTACAATCTTCTTTTGTAAAAATCCATATTCCATCAGAGATTTCGGGACGTTTTGTCTGTTCTGTATTTGAACTAGGTAATGTTAAAACACCCATTTCTTCAGGTATCAGACCAAATAGATTTCTTTTTTGGGCAGCATAGGGGCTAAGAAGTGAAGATAAATTAGGTGTTGAAGTAGGTTGTGGACGACTAAAGGAAGTTTTGCACTGGGGACAAATAGTTTGATGTTGATGAGAAACACAAGCACCGGTGGCAATCATCAAATTTCCGACACCCGGTGGTATATAAGGTTTATAATCGCCAAAAGGTAGAAATTGCATTATTCTATCTTTCACGTACTTAGATAAAAGTGATTCCCACAGTTTTAGATTGAATCGGTTAAGATGATAATAAGGACTAAATACACAACCACAATAGGGACATATAGTTCTTATGGCATCCGATTCAAGAAAAGGACTAACTAATAAAATAGATCCCCGACAAACTCGATGAATTTCTCCAATAACAGAAGTTAATTTTTGTGGAAGAATATGCTCTAAAACATCTATGGAGAAACACAAATCAAAAAAATCATCCTTAAAAGGTAAAGATTCTAAATTGCTATGACATTTTTGTATTGGTGGATTGACATAAATCAATGATTCATGGCTCATATCAACACCATAGCATTCAAGTAATGGATATTTTAATATAAGTTTTTTTAAAAGTATTCCATCTCCACATCCTAAATCAGCAACTCGTGATCCTTCTGGAAGTGTTTGACATAAAGAATCTAGGATATTTAAAACTTGCGATTGAACTAGGGTTAGTTCTCTGTTTCCCCATAATTCACTGTTTTCATAGTATTCATTATAATTATCATTTTGAGTCATTTTTGTTACCAGTAAATATCAGTGAAAATTTAATTTAGTTTAACCTAATAAATTCCCATTGTGTAGTAATTGTACCTTACTTCGACACATCCCTAAATCAATTGCAATAGTTTCTGGCTGTTCTACAACAATCTCATATCTTCTATCGTATAAAATATAAGCTGTTCTTTCTGTATCTTGAGATTGATAATTAATAGGTGGGAAAATAGCGATACTGACTAAATAACTTCCCTTTCCTAAAGGAAGAGAGGGTATTTTAAATGTAAAACGACCTCTATCACCTTTTTTTAGAATTATGTTTGAATGTTTTTCTATTCCTGATAATACTTGCAAAGCAATAACACCAGTTCTGTGAATACAGACTACAAACTCAACTTCTAAGGACTCTTCTAAAATTAAATAATCTATATTAATTAATAAAGTCTCAAAACTTTTAAAAATACTTTGTCCTAAACCAAAATCATCAGTGAATGACACTTTTTCAATTATGACTTTACCTTTAAATATCTCTCCTGTTAAGGCATCATTTAAAAATTGGTTATGCCACTTTTCCGTATTTTTTGGATCATTTATATTTTCAGAACCTAGCCCTATTATTTCCTCATTATTTTTTATTGTTTCTATTTTTTGGTCAGATAATTCCTCTTGATTTATTATTGTATATACTAAATCAACATCACTGATTTTGGTACAAGCTAAATTATTAGCTTTCATAAAATTATTAATTATTGCTGGTTCTATAGCTTCATTCAATTCAAACCAGCTACTATCAGGAGCATCATTCTCAGATGATATTTCTATCTTGGTTAAGAAAATATAGTTAACTCCATCAAAAACTTCCAGACGTGCTTTTGATCCCTGATAACCTCTAGCTTTGATATCTATTTTAACCCCCGTAGCTGAAGATAACCCCTCAATATTAAAGACCATTGCTGAAGCATAATTAACATTTGTTGTGATTGAACGACAATGTATCCCCTCTGCAATTTGTGTTGGTTTTCCCCAATTACTAGAGGTATTATCAATCAAAATAAAACTATCGTATTCATAAGAATTATCTTGGGGTTCACCCACTTTAATAGTAAAAGGTTCAAATCCAGGAAATGAAAGTTTAACTAAATTAATTTCAATTGGTAACCCCTCTAACCAAACAAAACGCAATATGAATTGAATTAATTTGTCTCTTAATTTGAGAATTGACTGATTTGAACTGACAGATGCCATATCATTTTTAGCACGAAGTCTCCTTTCCGTAAGCTCTCTGATCCTTTGAGCATATTTCTTTGAAACTTGAGTAATCATCCCATCCATTTTGGTTGTACCACGTTCTATCCACAAGCATCGATCACAAAGCATTTCCACACTTGACATATCATGGCTAACAAACAAAACCGTTGCACCAGATTCCTCTGTTAATTTTTTCATTCTTTCTACACATTTACCAGAAAAGTAGGCATCTCCAGCTCCTAAAACCTCATCAATAATTAAAATTTCTGGTTGCACTGAAGTCGCTGTTGAAAAAGCTAACCTTGCATACATCCCCGCCGAATAAGTTTTAATCGGCTGATCGATAAAATCTTCTAACTCAGAAAAATCAATAATTTCTTCTTCTTTTTCCCTAATTACCAACTGAGAAAATCCTTGATAAGCAAGGGAGGCACGGATATTTTGGCGACCTGTAAACTCAGGATGAAAACCTGTTCCTAACTCCATTAAAGCTTGTACCCTTCCTTTAACTGCTACAGTTCCTTCTGTTGGCGCAACATTACCTGTAATAATTTTTAGAAGTGTACTTTTTCCTGCGCCATTACGTCCAATAATACCTAAACGCTCTCCTTTCTTAATTTCTAGATTTAACCCCCGTAAAGCCCAAAATTCCTGATAATAGTGCTTACGCCAAAATAACCAGCGATTAATTCTAAAAGCATCAAAAACTTTATCAACGGGATGCTGATATAATTTATACATTTTTCCTAAGTCACGGATAGCGATCGCTAGTTCTGTCATTTTTAGTTTTCTTCACCTCAATTGTCTATTTTAAGATTAAAGTTGCTTTTCTGAGAATTATACTTGATCTTTAACAATTAATTGGGGACAGTAGACAAATTATTATAAAATATAGCCTACTATTATACGGCTATAGCTGATATTATACAAGTAGCTCAAATATACTACTCAAATAAGTGGTTTACCAAATACGCTAAGTAACCAACAGTTTCCATATTTAAAAATGTCAAAACCTAATATTTGCATTATTTCATTTTCAAATTTAACTATAGATGCCCGTGTAAACAGACAAATAAAGGCTGCATCGGAAAAAGGCGATGTTACAGTTTTAGCCTTTGGTAAATCTCCTATCAATGAGATCGAATCTATTAGCATTGAATCAAAAAAGACAATCCTCAGTAAAATTAAGTTTGCTTTATATCTATTGCTTCGTGGCTATGAAAAATTTTACTGGTCTCAATCTATCATTAAAGAGTCTATAACTAAACTAAATGACTGTGACTTTGATATTTTTATTGCCAATGACTTGGATACCCTACCTTTAGCTATTCATCTGGCCAAAAAATCCAAATCAAAGGTTTTTTTTGATGCCCATGAGTACGCACCGCTTGAATTTGAAAATCGCTGGTCATGGAAATATATACATCAGCCTTTTCGGGAATATATCTGTAAGCAATATTTAAAACAGGTAGATGTTATGACTACTGTTTGTGATGGAATTGCTAATAAATACCAAGAAGAATATCAGATTTTACCGAAAGTTATCCTTAATGTTCCATCTTATCAATATATTCCCTATAATCCAGTATCTAATCCCAATAAAATCAAGCTAATTCATCATGGTAGCGCGTCTCCAGATCGGCAGATGGAAAAAATGATTGAAATCATACCTTATTTGGAGTCAAGATTTGAAGTACATTTTATGCTTGTGGGAAATCCTCAATATGTGAGAAAATTGCAGATCCTTGCTGAAAATATCGCTTATGGCAGAGCGATTTTTCATGAATCAGTTTCCATAGATATGATATGTAGTAAATTGTCAGAATATGATATAGGATTATACTTACTACCACCTGTAGGTTTTAATTATATACATTCCATGCCGAATAAATTATTTGATTTTATTATGTCTGGTTTATGTGTTGCTATTTCTCCTTCAATTGAAATGCAGAAAATAGTAGAAAATTATAAATGTGGTATTGTTGCTCCTAATTTTCAACCGGAAAGTTTGGCCGCAGTAATTAATAGTCTTTCTCTTGAGGAAATCAACACAAAAAAAATAGCTTCATTAGAAGCTGCAAAAATATTAAATACAGAAATTGAAGGCAAAAAAATTCAAAATATTATAGAGAGTTTACTAAAATAATGTGCGGTATTACAGGCATTTGGAATCAAAATCTTCAACCCATCAATAGGGATATCCTCAAATCCTTTACTGATATTATCTCTCATCGCGGACCAGACGATAGCGGTTTTTACTTTGCTGATGATGTTGGTTTAGCTTTAGGGCATCGTCGTCTTGCTATTTTAGATTTATCTCCAGCAGGACATCAACCAATGCCCAGTAGAGATGGAAAAATTTGGTTAGTATTCAATGGTGAAATTTATAATTACCTAGAATTAGCAGCAGAATTAACAAATCACGGTTTCTCTTTTCAGAGTCATTGTGATACAGAAATCATTATTGCTGCTTACCAGACTTGGGGTTTTGATTGTTTAAATCGGTTTAATGGAATGTTTGCTTTTTTGCTGTGGGATGAGAGGAAAAAATTACTTTGGGCAGTGCGCGATCGCTTTGGTATTAAACCTTTATATATATATCAAAAACCTCATCAATTAATTGCCTTTGCTTCCGAAATTAAACAGTTTACCACCTTACCCCAATGGCAAGCCCAAATTAACCCCCAAAAAGCCTATGATTTTTTAGCTTATGGATTATTTGATCATACCCATGAAACCCTATTTCAATCAGTTTGGCAATTGCGCGGAGGTGAATATCTCACACTTTCTTTAGATCAAAATAATGATTCTTTTGGACAAATACAAGTCAAATCTTGGTATAAATTGCCGAATAAATCACTAGAATTAACTTTTCCTGAAGCCGCAAATTCAGTTTACAAACTATTAAATGATTCCATAAAATTGCGTTTACAAGCAGATGTTACAGTTGGTTCATGTCTTTCTGGTGGACTAGATTCATCTTCTATAGTTTGCCTTGCTGATCAAATTCACCAAAAACAAAATACTTCCTATCCTTTCCAAACTTTTTCCTCTTGTTTTGATATTCTGCAATGCGATGAACGCCCTTATATAAACTCAGTAGTTACAGCCACAAATGTTAAACCTCATTATATATTTCCAGATCCTTTAGAACTCTTTAATTTACTTGATCAAATCACCTGGCATCAAGATGAACCATTTTGTTCTACCAGCATATTTGCCCAGTGGTGTATTTTTCAGCAAGCTAATAAATCAGGAGTAAAAGTAATTTTAGATGGACAAGGATCTGATGAATATTTTGCAGGATATCATGGATTTTATGGAGCTTTATTTAAATATCTGTTACAAAAAAAGCAACTAGTAAACTTATCAAAAGAAATTCTTTTTTCTTATCGTTATCAAGGTTCTACTAAGTTTATCAAAAGTGTAGAATCTATTTTACCTGAATCTATCCGTCAATTAATTAGACAAATTTTAGGATATCCATCAGCGACTAAATTTCCCTTTTGGATTAATTCAGATAGAATGCGATCGCTAGAAATTAACCCTCACGATCCTTTCAAAATATTGCATCAAACAGATACACCCATTCAAAATTTATCAGCTTTACAATTAACAAATACCAGCTTACCCATGTTACTACATTGGGAAGATCGCAACTCAATGGCTCACTCAATTGAAGCCAGAGTACCTTTTTTAGACTATCGAATAGTAGAATTTGTCTATGGACTAGATGACAGTATGAAAATTAAAAATGGTGAAACAAAAACAGTGTTAAGATCCGCTATGACAGGCATAATTCCCGAACCTGTCAGAAACAGAAAAGATAAAATGGGTTTCGTTACCCCAGAAGATCATTGGATGCGCGAAACATTGTATAATAGTTTCCAGACTGAACTGGGAGAAGCCATAGAAACATTTGGCATCTGGCTTAACCCGCAGTTAATAAACCAGATGTTTGCAGATATAGTAACAAGTAAAAAATTGTTTAATCCAGCTATTTGGCGAATAATTAGTTTCAGTCGTTGGATGAAAGTATTTAATATTAAACTTGACTAAAAATATGAAAATTTTAATTATTGCTACTCTCAATTTATCAGAATCAAATGGTGGAACTGTTCATTTTACATCTATTACTCAAGAATTTTGTCGTGCTGGACATATTTTGGATGTGATTATTCCCAGCACAGGTAGTAAAGAAATTGATCATCAAATAGCCACAGAATATTTTAATCGGGTAATTTTTTCTAGTAATACATTAAGTAAATTAATTCCTATTAGCAAAACAAGTATTAATAGCTTATCTCAAGTTTTTACCATTTTATCCCAAAACCCTCAAGATTACGACTGGGTGTATCTACGAAGTAATTTATTATCCTTAGCTGTATTGTTAGCACTAAAACTCAAAGGGTTCAAATACATTGTCACTGAACATAATGGTTGGTTTATTGATGAACTTACCATGATAGGTGTTTCTAAGTGGCAACAAAATATGATTAAATATTTGCAAATAATGGATGCTAAATTAGCAAACTTAGTTAGAACTGTAGTTCCTAATATTAAAGAAAAACTCATTGAAAATGGTATAGATCATAAAAAAATATTTGTTGCAGGTAATGGTACAAATATTAATTTTTTTAAACCAATAAACCGGGCAAAAATACTTAAAAAACTTAATCTAAAACCAGAGTATTTCTATTTGGGATTTATTGGTGATCTCGAACCTTGGCAGGGTGTGGAAATAGCGATAAATGCCATGCCTATAATTTGTGAAAAATATCCTAAAACTCGGTTGTTGGTAGTAGGAAAAGGACGACAATTAGACTATTTACAAACAACTTATGGACACTTAGAATATGTGCAATTTCTAGGAGGAGTAGCTTATACAGAATCTAACGACTATATTAACAGTTTTGATATTGCTTTGTTGCCAAAACACGGTTTAGCTGATATTGGGTTCTCTCCCATTAAACTTTATGCCTATGCAGCCGCAGGAAGACCAATACTCGCATCTGATATCATAGGTATGCGAGAATTAGAATCAGCAAAATTTTTAGTTCTACATCAACCAGGTAATTCGGAAGATTTAGCAGTTAAGACCATAGAGATGATGTCAAAACCAGAAGATTTATCAAAAATGGGCTTAATAGCCCGTGAATATGCGGAAAAACATTTTTCTTGGCAGCTAGTCACACAAAAAATTATTCAGGCAATGGAAAAATATAATTCTGAAGAATAATTATGGAACTAATTAAATTAAGCTATTTACAGATAGATGAAACTATTAATGAATTGATAAAAATTCAAGAACAATATCCTGATTATGATCTATCACAATTTAAAAGTTTAGTCAGTGCCAATCAATATTATCAACTTTATCAAACATTATCAAAATATGTTTTTCAAAATAGTGAAGTCTTAGACTGGGGATGCGGTAATGGTCACTTTTCTTACTTTTTATTTAAGGCTGGTTATAAGGCTTTTGGATTTTCATTTAATGATTTTAAATTTCGGGAATACCTGACTCAATTTGATTATGAATTTAAGCTAGGAAAGCATGATGAACCATGCCTAATTCCCTACCTAGACAATACATTTAATGCCGTTGTTTCTGTAGGTGTATTAGAACACGTTAGAGAAACAGGAGGAAACGAAATTGATAGTCTCAAAGAAATATATAGAATTTTAAAACCTGGTGGTTATTTTATATGTTATCATTTTCCTAATCAATTTAGTTGGATTGAATCAATTTCTGCCCACATACCTAATAAACATTATCATCAATATCGCTATAATACAAAGATGATTTTAAACCTATGTGAGAAAACAAACTTAGAACTCTTAGAAATTAAACGCTATGGAGTTTTGCCTAGAAATATCTGGTCTAATTTACCGAATCAGATTAAAAACTCTCGGTTAATGTCTAATATTTGTAATATCACCGACGAGATTTTAAAATATCCGTGTTCCTTATTATGCCAAAATTATTTGTTTGTAGCTAAAAAACCTGATAATATAATATAATATTAATTAAACGAGTGAATTTTTAAATATGAAAATTGTTACTATCCTGGGCGCAAGACCACAATTTATTAAAGCATCTGTAGTCAGTTATGCTTTCAAAAGTGCTGGAATTTATGAAATAATTATTCATACTGGACAGCATTTTGATCCAAAAATGTCTGATGTTTTTTTTCAAGATTTAGAATTACCTACACCAAAATATCATTTGAATATTCATAGTCTCCAACATGGGGCAATGACAGGAAGAATGATGGAAAAAATAGAAGAATTATTAATAGCAGAAAAACCTGATTATGTATGTGTTTACGGTGATACAAATTCTACTATAGCAGGTGCATTGGTAGCAGCTAAATTACATATTCCCATTGCCCATATAGAGGCAGGATTAAGAAGTTATAACCGCCAAATGCCAGAGGAAATTAATCGGGTTGTCACAGATCATCTTTCTCAATTACTATTTGCACCCACACCTTTAGCTGTTAATTGCTTACAACAAGAAGGCATTAATCAAGGTGTCCACTTAGTTGGAGATGTGATGATGGATGCTGTATTAAAATATCAAGAAAAATCCCAAAAAACCTCTGATATTTTGAGTATACATAACCTAAAAGAACAAAAATTTTATCTAGCAACAATTCATCGTCCCAGCAATACAGATGATGCTATACGGTTGCAAAATATTTTAGAAAGTTTCATTAATTTAGATGATCCAATAGTTTTTCCCATACACCCGCGTACATTAGGTTGTATTGAAAAAATGGGATTAAATAATTATCTCAATCATCCATCAATTCAAGCAATTCCCCCTGTGAGTTATTTAGATATGTTAGTTTTACAAACTGCTTGTAAAGGAGTAGTTACTGATTCTGGAGGTATTCAAAAAGAAGCCTATATTTTACAACGGCCTTGTTATACTTTGCGAAATGAAACTGAATGGAAAGAAACCATAGAATCAGGATGGAATCAACTTGTAAAACCCGAAGAATTAACACAATCAATCTGTAATTTTATTCAACCATTAGAGTGGAAATCTCTCTATGGAAAAGGCGATGCTGCTGTAGCAATAACTAAACTAATTATAGAAAAACTAGTATAGTCCTGATATTTTAATGCTTATATAGGAATAATATTTGAATCCTGAAATTATTTGCGTAGGTAGGTAAGATGCAAAAGGCATGAGGTAAAAGGATTCTAGACGATTCAGGTGTACCGAGTGTTTTTCAAAAATCAAATATGAGTCCTATATTTTTTAAGCAACTTTACCTCAAAACGCAAATATGTAATACTAAAAAGTAAGAATTTTCTTACTTGAGATCAAAAACATGAGAATTACATCCAAAGGACAAGAAACTATTACCGTAGAAATACGATAACAATTGTAATATTTTCCATGTTTAAAGTTGTTATTGATGTTACTCCTGAAGCAATGAAAATCATAATTAATGATTTAGAAACTAGAAAACAACTTTCAGAAAAAGGGCTAAAAAGAGAAAATCAATGGGGAAAAAGTTTATGTATTGCACGCTTTCCAGAAGAAATCAAAAAAAGGTATTCAAACTCCACAAAGTGACATTGAATTGATTAAACAACGCTATAAAGATGCACAAGCGAGAGAACAATAACCATGACACAAGAACCCATTTTTGAAGAAAGCAGTGGTAACGTATTTGCTGATCTTGGTTTAGAAGATGCAGAAGAACTATTTACACGGGGTAAAATCGGGATTCAGGTACTCCGACTTCTGAAAAAACGTAATCTGAAACAACGTGAAATTGGTCAAATTCTTGGCATTCCCCAACCAGAAGTATGCCATCTTATGAAAGGAGAGTTTCAACGGTTCAGCGAGGGAAAACTCCTCATTTTTCTCAAGCGACTTGATATAGAAATCATCCTACATCTTCGTCATAAGTATGGAGAAAATCAATCTCATGAGACAATAATATCGCTATAGAATCAAAAGTTATAATTTTTAGATAACTCATCAAAAAAACATAGCAATGACTCAAAAAAACCTGGTAAAGTAACAGGCTGTTTTGATTTGAATTTTGAAAATATCTATGATAAAATGAAAGCAGTGTTTAATGATTAGTGAAACAAAGGAGAATACCATGAACACCTCCATAGAACTTCCTAGCGGTAAAATCCTCAACATCACCCGATTTATTGCCCTAATTCCCAATAACAATAACATTGATAGTGATTATCAACTAATTTTAGAAGGATATCCTCATTCTATCAACTTAGAATCATCAGATGCTCAAAACGTGAAAATATTTTTGCAATCAAAACTAGATCAAAATACCCCAGTTAACACCCATAAATCAACATGGAATCAACATGGAATCAACAAGAACAACTTCAAAAAAATCAAAAGGCAATGGCAATTTTAGCAGAACGTATTGCAGAACATAAAAATATGTCCGATGAAGAATCATTACAGCAACAAGAGTTTTTTGAAGAATTTAAAAAAACAGTTGATTCACAAAGACCACTAGGACAAAAATTATATTCATAATTATGATAGTATTTATTGATTCAGGTGTGCTAGGACTGCTCACAAATCCCTATAAAATGAATGCAGCTAAAGATTGTGAAGAATGGCTTTATGCTTTGCTTGCTCGTAGTCAAGGAATACCAACAGCAGATAATAAGAGTTTGGATATTGATATTATTATCTGTAGTCATTGGCAAAAGTTTAAAGAAGAGTTTCCTGGTCGCTATATTGTGATAGCAACTACAAATGTCAAACATTTAAGTCGCTTTGCTGAAGCAAAAAACTGGATGGATATTCAATTTTAAAACCATTATGTAATACTAAAAGTAAGAAAATTATTACTTGAGATCAAAACCATGAGAATTACATCCAAGGGGCAAGTAACTATTCCCGTAGAAATACGAGAACAATTAGGACTTACACCCAACACAGAAGTAGAATTTGAAGTTATCGGAGACGCAGTTTACGTAAAAAAAACCAAAACTAAACCCACCCCTGGTAAAACTCTCATAGAAATGATGAGAGGTAAAGCTACAGTCAAAATGACTACTGATGAAATAATGGCACTAACCAGACAAGAGTAATGAAAGAAATACTAGTTGATAGTAATATAATCCTCGATATTGTTACAGAAGATCCAAATTGGTTTGATTGGTCATCCAAAAAATTAAGTGAATATGCTGAAAAGACAAAACTTAATATTAATCCCATTATCTATGCCGAAGTTTCCATTGGTTTTAAAAAGATAGAAGAACTAGAAGCTATCTTACCTGTAAATTTTTTTCACCGTTTAGACCTACCTTGGGAATCAGCATTTTTGGCGGGAAAATGTTTTGCACAATATCGTCAACAAGGTGGAACTAAAAAATCTCCCTTACCTGATTTCTACATAGGCGCTCATGCGGCAATTATGAATATGATACTTTTAACCAGAGATGTTAATCGTTACCGCACTTATTTTCCTACTTTAGAACTTATAGTTCCAGAAGTTGAAATTTAAGGGTGCGATAATACAAGTAAAGACGTTCCAGGGAACGCCTCTACTTTGTCCTCAGATGTCTATTGATAAAATCCTAAACATCCTGCTCACTCAATTCACGAGTGATATAGTCAAAAGGCTCATCCACAAAAGCAGTATTAGCAACACCAGCAGCCGCTACCTGTTCCTTAACAAGACCCTTCATAATTTGGATACCTTGAACAGTCGAACCAATGGGTACACCCAAAGAATTGTAAGTTTCCCGTAGTCCTTGTAATACACGCTCATCAAGAACATTCATATTACCAGCTACTAACGCGTAGGTAGCATAGCGCAGGTAATAGTCCATATCCCGTAAACAAGCGGCAAACCGACGGGTTGTATAAGCATTACCACCAGGACGAATCAATTCTGGTAGTTCTTCAAATAACTTTGCACCAGCTTGTCTCACAATTGCCGCTGCATTGGAATTAATTGCGGCCGCGGCTTGGACTCTATCTGTTCCACTATCAAAGTAAGATTTGAGACTATCAATGGCATTCCGGTCAAAATAACGTCCGGTTACGTCATAATTCTTAATTAAAGTTGTAACGGCATCACGCATTCTTTTTTCTCCCAATTTATTAGACATCTATGATTTGATATTAATTTGGCTGCAATTATGCACCAACATAATTCCGTGCCAATTCACATAAAATAGATCTGGCACAAAAACTATCCATCTGCTATCTAAGAATTTTATGCCAAAGTTGACCCATGATTATGAATTTTCTAGTTTTGTACAGATTAAGAAAGAAAGGTTAACATAAACCATAATCCAGACAATCTGTAACAAACATGACAAAATCATGTCAAGTTAACTATTTACAATATTCCAGGTAGTGTATGACAACTTGGGTTAGGGTAACAAGGTGAGGATGCTTGGGCAGACTCTGGGTTTATATTAGGTAATTAGCTACATCAGGAGTAAAGTAAAAATGACAACCCCAAAAGAAGTCCTGAAGAGAATTCAAGACGAAAAAATTCAGATGATTGATCTGAAATTCATTGATACACTGGGAACTTGGCAACATTTGACCATGTACCAAGACCAGATTGATGAAACTTCATTCTCTGATGGTGTGCCTTTCGATGGTTCTAGTATTCGGGGTTGGAAAGGTATCGAAGAATCTGACATGACAATGGTACTCGATCCTAACACCGCTTGGATTGACCCATTCATGAAAGAACCAACTCTAAGTATCATTTGTAGTATTAAAGAACCCCGCACAGGCGCATGGTATAATCGTTGTCCCCGCGTTATTGCCCAAAAAGCAGTAGATTATCTAGCTTCCACCGGACTTGGTGACACAGCTTTCTTTGGTCCTGAAGCTGAATTCTTCATCTTTGATGATGTCCGCTACGACCAAACTGCCAACTCAAGTTACTACTACGTAGATTCTGTAGAAGGTCGTTGGAACACTGGTAGAGAAGAAGGCCCTAACTTGGGTTATAAGACCCGTGTTAAAGAAGGTTACTTCCCAGTTCCCCCAACAGACAGCTTTCAAGATATGCGGACAGAAATGCTGCTAACCATGAAAGATTGTGGTGTACCCATTGAAAAACAACACCATGAAGTTGCCACAGGTGGTCAGTGCGAACTTGGTTTTAAATTTGGTAAGTTAATTGAAGCTGCTGACTGGTTGATGACTTACAAATATGTGATCAAAAACGTTGCTAGAAAGTATGGCAAAACCGTCACCTTCATGCCAAAACCAATTTTTGGTGATAACGGTTCTGGTATGCACTGTCACCAATCTATTTGGAAAAATGGTCAGCCTTTGTTTGCAGGTGACAAGTACGCTGGCATGAGTGAAATGGGTCTTTACTACATTGGTGGTATTCTCAAACACGCTCCAGCATTGTTGGCAATTACCAACCCCACCACCAACTCTTACAAACGCCTCGTACCTGGTTATGAAGCACCTGTAAACTTGGCTTATTCCCAAGGTAATCGTTCTGCTTCTGTGCGGATTCCTCTTTCTGGAAATAACCCCAAAGCCAAACGTTTAGAATTCCGTTGTCCTGACGCTACTTCTAACCCTTACTTAGCCTTTGCAGCAATGCTTTGCGCTGGTATTGATGGTATCAAAAACAAAATCCATCCAGGTGAACCCTTAGATAAAAATATCTATGAACTTTCTCCAGAGGAATTGTCTAAGATTCCTTCTACTCCAGGTTCTTTAGAATTGGCTTTGGAAGCTTTGGACAATGATCACGCTTTCTTGACTGAAAGTGGCGTTTTCTCTGAAGACTTTATCCAAAACTGGATTGACTACAAGGTTGCTAATGAAGTTAAGCAAATGCAATTGCGTCCACATCCTTATGAATTCTTCTTATATTACGATTGCTAATTGCAACCGATAGTAAAAGTAGTAAATTTTTTAGCCACCTGCTGAGGTGGCTTTTTTTATCAATTCAACTCATAGAAGCTTGGCTAAGTCCATAAAGCGTTTGAGTCGCGGGGTCCATTTTTCCTTGAATGGGATTCCAGTAGTGAGATATTTCTTCATGCAAACCAAGTTCTTGTGCAGACCGCATTGACATGGATTGTTGACGGTTTTTAGCTTGCTGATGTTGACGCACCATTATTTGACGAGCTTTTTCTTGAATAGTCATAATATTTGCCTCTTTTTTAGTTTATTTATTTACTGATAGATAGTTGATTCTCTTCTCAACTCCTAGACTAACAGAAAATTCTGTAGCGTAAACTACAAAATGAAAAAATTGACATAAAACTTTATAAATAATTGTTTGAATCAGGATTTCCAGGATTTAAGGATTCACAGGATTAATCCTCAAATCCCAAGTTGATTTACGGGTAGATTAAAATTTTGGCGTTGCTGATTTTAGGGATGAAAATAATTTTGCATACTTTCAATACCTTTGTAGAGACGTTCCATGGAACGTCTCTACCTCCAAAAATCATACGCCAATTCAGCAACGCCAAAATTTTGTAGGTTTCGGCTGTGGGGGCGATAGCGAAGCGCTCCGTAGGAATCGCTTGGTCAACAGCTTGTGGTAAATTTTGTAGTTGTCTGAATCAGGATTTAAGGATTTACAGGATTAATCCTCAAATCCCAAGTTGTGTTACGGGTAGATTAGAATTTTGTAGGTTTCGGCTGTGGGGGCGATCGCTTGGTCTACGGCTTGTGGTAAATTTTGTAGGGGATAGCGATCGCTAATCAAGGCTTTAACATCAATGCGGCGATTAAATACTATGTCCGCAGATAGACTTTGCAGACGGTAGGATGAGCTATAACTACCCATCAAGTCTATTTCCCGACGGTAGAGAGTATTGGGGTTAATGGGAATAGTCAACTCATCAGGGAACTCCGCAAAAAACAGGATTTTTCCCCCTTTGCGAGTACAGTCTAAAGCTTGAAAAAATGCCTTATCACTGGGAACAGCTAACAAAGTGACATCTACACCCATTCCCCCAGTTAAAGCTTGAATTTTGGCAACTAAATCAGGATCACGAGCGTCAAAAGCTGCTTCTGCTCCTACTTCCAGGGCTTTTTCAATTCTAGATGGTAAGAGGTCAGTGGCGATCGCTTTTGCACCGAAATACTTCACCAACATCATAAACATTAACCCAATGGGACCTGCACCAGTCACTAATACAGTTTGTCCCGGTGCAATTTGGGCTTTTTTTACCGCTTTCAAACAGCAATTAGTCGGTTCAACAAAACTCGCCTCTTCAAAACTGATATCATCAGGGATGGGAATTAAGCCACCATTCTCTACAATATGGCCTGGAACTTTCACATATTCCGCAAAACCGCCACCACTGGCGTTAAAACCTGCGGTAGTGGAGATATTTTTATAAACATCACACATGGAAAAATTATCATTCAAGCAATAGGCGCAACGCATACATGGGATATGGTGCATCACCGCTACCCGTTGTCCTACTTGCCATCCTTGCACCTGTGAACCAACAGCCGCAATAGTTCCAGCGGTTTCATGTCCAAATATGCGTGGCGGTTCATACAAAGGATAACGAATCTTTTTAATATCTGATTGACACAAACCCACAACCCGTACCTGTACCAAGACTTCATCTGCTTCTAGGGTGGGAATTGGGATTTCCTCGTAGGATAATTGATTTACGCCTCTAAATACTTGTGCTTTCACGTTAGTTTTTTATAATTCAACGTTATTAGATGTAACATTTTGTGGTTAAAGTTAGGTTACGAAAGTATGGATTTTTTCCACAAATCCTGGTATCTGGTTACTCAGTTTATCTAGTAATTGAATAAAAGTTAAAGGAGTTCTTTGATATTTTTGAGATTGTGTGAGTAAAACTTGAACCATTATTTGAGGGTATTCTTCAAATATATCACTGAGAAAATCATCTGGTGACTGTGCTTTTATATTCCAAGGTTTTAAATCTTGTTCCTGAAAATCTTTAAGATTTTTGGTAACGACAATTTCTGCTTTAGTAATTACAGCAGCAGCGAGAACATGACGATCTTTAGGGTGATTTGTCATCACAGACTCCAGTTCTTTCGGTACTTCAACCATAGCTTCTGGAAAAGCTATTTTGATAACTTCTTCTAACTTTCTAGCTCCCTCAGTAGAAATATATCCTTTATTTATCAGGTTTCCCATTGCTTCATCTAGGATTTTTTGTGACCAATAGGGTACATACAAATCAGCCTCAGCAGTAGAAAGTAAGGTATCTCGTAAATAAATTGGAAACAAAACACAGGCATCTAATATAACATTAGGCATCAGAATTTAACTATTTCATTTACTCCTCGTAATCATACAGTCCCCCTGCTTCCGTTATTTCTATGAGTTCCTGTAAACATTTCCTCCGTTTTTGATCACGTTGTTCTTTATATTTCATCAAATCATCAAAACGCACACGCCGATGTGTTCCTACTCTAATACAAGGAATTTCACCTTGGTCTAATAACTTAATCAGGTAAGGACGGGAAACTTTGAGAATGTCTGCGGCTTTTTGTGTTGTTAGTTCTCTATCATGAATAACTACAGATATTACTTTACCTGATGCCAGTGCATGAACAGCTTGATGTAAAATCTGATAAACCGATTCGGGAATGGGAATTTCTTGACCGTCTACTCCTACTAATTTTGGTTGAGAGCCTTCAAGCTGGAGTATACTTTCAAGATGTTTGATAGATGATTTTTCCAGTTCTTGAGCCATAACTGACTCTAAAAGAGGGTTTTGCTCAGTAATAGTCTTCATAATGAATATATATTTGATATCCATATCATATATTTTATATCCTCTAAACGCAATATCCGAAACAGAAATCAAATAAAATATACTTTGTGAAACGTTGTGACAAAGCAATAGATATTGGGCAAGTTGATTTTTTGGACATTTTTATTGAGAAGCTAGATGAAATCTTGTAAATTCTCATCACAATTTGACATATCTGTAAACAAAAATACAGTTTAACAAATGATTTGTATGGGAGAATATAGGCAAAGAAATAATTATTTTCACCTAAAATATAACTGCAATTTTCCACTAAAATATACATCACCATAATAATGGCAAAATGCCGTTATTTTCTATTTAAAATGAGATATCATCAAAATAATTGGCAATAATACATCTTCCCTACTTGTGAATTTCCAGGTTAAATATAATTACTAATTGCCGTAGTCAAATCTAGGTTTATCTATATATTTTATCATGCAGATGCACCATATAGATTATGATCTGCTGTCTAAATCCCGATTGTTCAAATCCACAAAATCCCAACAATTATAAAGTTTGTCAAACTTGTCAAACTCCTTTAGTGACACTTTTGAGAAATCGGTTTCGTGTCATCCGTGTCCTTTCTGACGAAGGAGGATTTGGCAGAACTTATATATCAGAAGATATTGATAAATTAAATGAATTATGTGTAATTAAACAACTAGCACCAAAATTCCAAGGTACTTGGTCACAAAAAAAAGCAACTCAGCTATTCTCAGAAGAAGCAAAGCGACTCCAAGAATTAGGAGAACATCCCCAAATTCCGACTTTAATAGCTTATTTTCAACAAGATAATTGTTTATATTTAGTACAACAATTTATTGATGGTCAAAATTTATTCAATGAATTACAGTCTCGGAGAATTTATAAAGATTGGGATATTCAATCTATTTTATTAGATTTATTACCAATTATCAAATTTGTGCATCAACATGGGGTAATTCATCGTGATATTAAGCCAGAAAATATTATTCGTCGTAAATCTGATGGGAGATTAATAATTATTGATTTTGGTTCTTCCAAACAGTTGACTGCACAAGTACAGCGAAAAAATGGTACTTCTATCGGTTCACATGGTTATTCTCCCATTGAACAAATTAGAGATGGAAAAGCATATCCCTCCAGTGATTTATTTAGTTTAGGTGCTACTTGTTTTCATTTATTAACAGGAATTTCTCCTTTTCAATTATGGATGGAATATGGCTATAGTTGGATAGAAAATTGGCAGCATTATTTACGCTTTCCGCTGAGTTTAGAATTAGCAGAAATCATAGATAAGCTATTACAAAAAGAAATACAGGAACGCTATCAATCTGCTGATGAAGTAATTAGAGATTTGATGAAAAAACATACTCATATTCTGCCAGCAGCAGGGCATAAAAGTATAAAATCACCTGTCAAAAATTCTCAAATACATTCATCAAAATATATTTGGGTAAGAAATTTAACTTTTCTGTTGGGAATAATTGTCTTTGTTGCATTAGCGGAATCTGGTTATCGAGAATTTCGCAAGTTAAAAACTGATTTCTCTTTTAGTTGGAGTCAACCTGGTAAGAGGACACCAACATCTGCAATATCAGAAAAAAAATTATCTTTAATCAATACTTTTTCTGGACATAAAAGTAAAATTTTATCTGTGGTCATGAGTCCAAATGGTAAACTAATTATCAGTGGTGGTGATTGTCCAGAAAGTAAGAATATTCAATGTCATAATCTTAAATTATGGGATGTAATTACAGGTAGAGAAATTACCAGTCTTCAGGGACATTCCCAAAATGTAAATACAGTAGCTATCACTGCTGATAGTAAAACTTTAGTTAGTGGTAGTGATGATAAAACTATTAAAGTTTGGAATTTACAAACAAATCAATTAATTCACACTTTAAATAGTCATACTGATGCGGTTCATAGTTTAGCTATTAGTGCTGATGGTAAAACCTTAGTAAGTGCTAGTGATGATAAAACTATCAAAGTTTGGAATTTAATTACAGGTAAGCTAACTCGCACTTTAATAGGTCATAAATATTGGGTGCGTTCTGTAGATATTAGTCCTGATGGTGTCACTTTAGTAAGTGGTAGTTTTGATAAAACGATTAAATTATGGAATATTAATCAAGAAGAACCAATTGAGAATTTAGCTACCAGTTCACAAACAGTTATAGCTGTGGCTTTTAGTCCTAATGGTAAAATTTTAGCAAATGCCAGCCGCGACCGCACTATTAAATTATGGAATCTACAAACTCGAAAAGAAATTCGGACTCTCATGGTAGAAGATAATAGCGTTAATACCATTGCTTTTAGTCCTGACGGTAAAATTTTAGCTAGTGCTGGAAGAAATATTTCTGAAGAACAAAACTATCACACCATTAAACTCTGGAATGTGGATACAGGAGAGGAAATACTGACTTTGACGGGACATACTAATGCTGTTACCTCCCTTGCTTTTAGTGCTGACGGGAAGTTTCTAGCTAGTGGTGGTGAAGATAATTTAATTAAAATTTGGCAGGTTTCAGTCAAGAATGATAAAAATTCTGCCCGTGAACGTTTTATATTTAATAAAGCAAAATAAAATAAGAAACGCTTGTAGTATCAAAGGTAAAATTGTTTGACTACAAGCGTTTCCGACAGTAATTTTATGATGAGATAACAGCTACTGAAATGCGCTAGACGCAAGTAACGCTTTAGTGCTGAGAGTGTCAATCCACTGAAAACCCTTTCCCCAGCAGCATATCTTTGCAACAATTCCTCAGCAGTTATCCTCATGTCTTTAATTTTGAATTTGGAATTTTGAGTTGTTAAAGTGGATATTCGTGAGAGACAAAGGGAATAGCCACTATTTCTCCTTCTGTTTCCCCAATTTGCACTTTTAAACCGACTCCACCGACTTTACTCCTGATGTAACCTAGTCCAAAATGACCATCAGGTGTTTCTGTATAGCTGGTGAGTTTACCTACTTTTTCTTCCCCAATGGTAATTAGTGTTCCCGGTTCAGCAGCAGCACTAAGACGAATCCCCCAAAGATATTGTTTTACACCTTTATATGTATTGAGTCTGGCAATGGTTTCTTGTCCGATATAACAACCTTTGTTAAAGGAAACTGTTTGCCATAAACCCACTTCCAAGGGATTGTAATCATCTGTAAGTTCTAAGTCTGGGACGGGGCGACCTTGTAATATTCGTAACATTTCCCAGGCGCGATCGCTCAATTCCACAGCCCCAAATCCTAGTATTTTCTCCCACAATTGTTGTTTGACTGCAATGGGTAAAATCAGGGTATATCCGGGTGCAGCCACACCGCTACCCACTGCAACTGTCACTCCATCAACTAAAATGTGATTACCGTAAGGTTGACCAATTAAATCACCAGCCCCCAATTTTTCTACAATAGCATGACTTTGGGGTCCAATCAGGCTCAAGGTTGCCGTTTCCTCCGTGACATCGGTTAATTTAACTTTGTCTGCAAAGAAGATATAACGATCTAACCATTGCATGAGAAATTCACGACGGTTAGGGGAAACTAACAATAAAACAGCATCATCTAATATATACCCAGTTACTAAATCTATGGTGCGGGCTGTAGATGTTACCATGACAGTATCACAGCCCTGACCTGGTTTCAAGGATTCAAAATCATTGGTGCTTTGATTATGTAAAAAGCGAAGACGGTCATCATTAGAAATACGGATGAGTCCCCAATGTGAGCGATCGCTGACAACTACACCTTCCTGTACCGATTGAATAGCATTTACGTCTTTAGTATCAATTGCAGATGTTAACATAGTGGCGCAGAATGATCGTAATTTTAATATTATCTTCAAAGAAAATATTAGCAAATAATTGGTTATTGGCGATAGCGAAGCGCGACCTAAGAATCGCCTTTTGCCTCTTCATTGGTTAATAATTTGCTATACAATAGCGATCGCGCCTCTGTTCCCTAACAAATCACGTCCTATGCAATAGAATCAGACAATCGCTGCTCTATCCAAGAATTTAGGCTTTTACCTTCTTGTCTAGCTCGTATTGTCATTACTTTGTGTAATTGAGGGTCAATTCTCACTACAAATTTTCCTGAAAATGGTTTATCTGGTTCTTCCCCACGTTCTTCGCAAAATTCTAAATAATCATCTACTGAATCTTGAAACGCTTGTTTTAATTCCTCTACACTACTGCCTTGAAATGTAATCACATCTCTAATATTAATAATTTCGCCGTGAAAAATTTCAGCTTCATCATCAAATTCTACTACTGACTCATAACCTTTATATTTCATCACTGTTGAACCCCGCTTCTAATAGAAAACGTTGTATAGATTTTACAGCACCTTTATCTGTTTCTTTTTCAGGATGTGGCCGATGGAAAACTGACCTCACCCCATTAAGCGTAATTCTGACTTTTGAGCCTTGTGCCTAGCTATACTAATTGTACAAAGCTGACATTAAATACAAAAATGATATCTTATTACTTGACATTGTTGAATAAATATTCTAAAGTTATCATATAAGCCGGCTCTTATTGGAGGTATAAGCGTGGATGGAGATGTATTACATCGGCTTTTAGGACTTTATAAAAATCCATACCGAATACTGTGTGAAGGAAAGCTTGAGCGCAACGAATGTACCCGGATGATGATGCAATCCTTTTTGAAGGATCTCAAGAAAAAAGGTGATGCTGCTATTGTGTTAGCTAAGGAGATGGGAGAAGTCTTAACGCAAGGAATTAAAGATGCTGGTAATAGTCAATCTACGAATGCGACTGATTTAAGCAAAAAACTAGATAGATTAGAACAACAAGCCAACATACCAAATCGAACTAAGTCACTTGTTCTTGAGGCGGCAAAGATTGTTCTCAACTGTTTGCGTAATGGTGACCAATTTGACACCAACACAATTTCAGAAACAGTTATAGAAAGATATATGCAGAAGGTGTATATATCAGAATTTGAAGGAAAAATTCCACTAATTCTAGATCACCAGACCAAAGTTGAGGAAAAATATCATGGCTACTAATATCCTCGATAACATCGATCTGCGGGCATTAGGTGAACTCCTACAACAAGCCCGTAAAAAATGCGACATGACTCAAGCTGATGCAGCTAAAATTATTGATGCTGCACGCACCACTGTAATTGCTATTGAAAAAGGAGAACGCCGTCTCAAGGCCAATGAACTAATTAAACTTGCTCGCGCTTACGGGCGGTCTGTGAGTGACTTTGTGCGATCTCGTCCAGTAGTCCAACCTTTTGAAGTGCAGTTTCGAGCAGTTTATCAACGCAGTCAGGAACAAGAGAAAGAAATTGAACCATTCATCCTCCATTTAGAGGAGTTATGTCAAAATTACCTAGAACTTGAGAAGATTATGGACGCGCCAATAGCGCAAAACTATCCTCTTGAGTATCAAGTAACAGATATGCCAATTAAATCTGCTGCGGAGAGTATAGCAGTAGCAGAACGTCATAGACTGGGTTTGGGTGATGCTCCTATTCCTCAACTGCGGGACATCCTAGAGCAAGATGTGGGGTTACGGATCTTCTATTTGCAGATGCCGCAAAAATACTCAGAGGTATATAGCTATAACAATCAAGTCGGTGGTTGTATGGCTATCAATGCCAATCATCCAGAAGAGCGTCGGCGGTGGTCAATGGCACATGGATATCTGCATTTTCTCGCCCATCGGCAAAAACCAGAATTTCATTTTGATGGACAATATCAACGATTTCCCGAAAGTGAGCAACTAGCAGAAACTTTCCCTAAATATTTCCTGATGCCTACCAGTGGGTTACTGAAACGGTTTAATGATTTATACCGTACACATGGTAAATTTACCCCAACTAATCTATTTACACTAGCGCATTACTACGGTGTTTCTGTTGAAGCACTTGTTTATCGGTTAGAAGAAATGGAACTTCTACCTTCAGGAACTTGGGATAAATTGCGAGATAGAGGTTTGAAAGTCAGAAAGGTACAGGAGGAACTTGGCTTAGAACAAATCCCTCAAAGGATTGATATAATGCCACTTCACTATCAACACCTAGCAATTGAAGCATTAGATCAAGGTTTAATTACGGAAGGGCGTTTTGCTGATTTCCTCTCTGTTAATCGTTTAGAAGCTCGTCGTATTGCTGAATCATTACGGACTTATTCAAGCGGAATGATGGAAGAAGACACGGATTTTGATTTGCGTCAAATCCAAACTACTGGGAAGTAAGGTTAATTTATGCAAATTACTCACTCCCACGTTCTTCTTGATGCTTGTTGTGTACTCAACCTTTGTGCGGCAGGTCAATTTCTGACAATTTTAAAATCTCTTCCTGCTGAAATTGTTGTTACAACAGTTGTACAAGAACGGGAATTAAACACACTCCAACTACTTCAGGAAGAAGAAAATGATGCTGTGTTAGAGTTTCAAGAAGCCATTGCACAAGGTTTACTAAAAGTTGTAGATTTTGAATCAGAGGAAGAGGAGGAATCTTTTATCAACTATGCTGCTATTCTTGATGATGGTGAATCTGCTACTTGTGCAATAGCCGTTCAGAGAAAATGGGCAATAGCAACTGATGATAGAAAAGCAATTTCATTTATTCAAAAAGAAGCTCCCTATATTCAAATTTTATCAACCCCAGAAATAATTAAACATTGGTCAGAAAAGCAAAGCATTGATTCTTTAGTATTAAGTAATGTCCTCAATGCAATTCGGATTAAAGGACGCTATGTACCACCAAAAAATGATCCTTTGCGAAATTGGTGGATAAATGCTTCTTAATTTATTTCTCTGTTTTTACCTTCTCTGTTTTGTTTCATCAATTCCTGAACTTGAGCCGCTACCAGAGGATGTGGATCTGTTTTTAAGTAAGGAAGAATTTCTTGCACAATTCTCCCAGAAACAACACTCAAATAGGATATAGCCGCTTCCCGCACAAAGCCTGTCGGATGACGTAAAGTTACCAAAATTTGATCAGAACTAACACGAATGTGGGCAGCTTGGGCAAAATGAAAACAGCAAGCCAAACACCAATCAGAGAGTAAATTACCCATGTTAATCAACTGACGCAGACGATTAGCAATGATAGTTAATTCCTTTTCCTTATTCTCTGGTATTTTCTCCCGTTCCACAATTCCATATTCTATCAACCGCTGAAGTTTTTCCTGTGGTGGACGGCGATCTAAAATATGCAATAATAGTAATTTACATGATAACTTCACCGTGTGGTCTAATATTTCTAAACCTCTGGCTAAACTTACCACCGATTCAGATTGGAGATTCAAAACTGCGGCTTGGATTTTAGCTGGAGAATAAAGTAATTTTAGTAGTAATAGCAATCGATCTTTAACGTCAATTTCTACTTCTAATAGTGCGGTTTGCAACAATTCACCAATAGCAATTAATCTCTCATTGGTGTGATGATTGTCTAGGGAATTAATTAATTGCAAGTCTATATAAGCAGCATAAATTTCTCCCAAAAATCGTAATTCTTCCTTGATTAAAGCTTCTATTCTGCTTTCATCCAACATAAGCACAACATTTTGATTTTCTGACTGTTGGTTAATTTTAATTAAACTCCGGAGAATATATTCCCTGGTACTACCCCAGGATGTTTCTAAATTTATCCATAAACTTTCCTGTGCTTCTATCGTACCAATCAGAGCAATAGTTCGCCAAGCGTGCATTCGCACTACTTCTGGTTTGTAAATATTTGTCGCTAGTTGTAATAACAAAGGGAGTGCATTGTTCTCTAATCGCACTAAGGAATGGATAGCAGTAGTGCGGGTAGACTTATAAGATAGAGCGGTCAATAGTATTGAATAGTATTGTTCTAACCTCGTTGCAGCAATCATTTCCAACACAGCGCAACGCACCCGCAAAGATTTATCTGTTAACAAGCTGGGAATATGTAATTGTAATTCTTGAATATCTACAGATTCTCTGAAAGCTCTGACAGCGTTAATCCGTTCTTTTTCCTGGGAATGAGTTAACATCTGCTGCATGGTATTTGTCGCTACTACTCTTTGGTGAGGTGTTCCTTGACGTAGGAGTAAAGCGGCAGAGGTAGCCCGAATTAGTGAATCGCATTGGGGATGTAGGTACTTTTCTAAGAGGCTTAAATCAGGATTTACATCAGCCAAGTAAACGTAACGTAAAGCCAGCGCAAACACCTCTGGATCAAATGTAGCTGGAGACTGTTCTAAGAGAGGACTAACTGCATTCAAGTATGCTGGGTTTGCACCTGCTAATAACATTACTTCCAGGCTTTTAGATTGTAAATTCGGTGGTAGTTGTCCGAGTAATGGTGCTAAAACCTCGGCTGCTCCTTGGAGATCAATTTGGGCTAAAAGTTCGACACAAGCAGCTTTATCGGCTGTATTGCCTGTTTCTACTAAGGCTTTGACTACTCCCTGTTGGAATACTCGTAACCCGACAGTGGCCGCACTGACTTCTCCTTTTTCAGCGCTTAATACCAATAAATCAACGTAGCGCGATCGCAATTCCCAGACAACTTTTAAACAACTGGCAGCGATAATCACTGTTTCTCCCACAAATACCCATTTTTGTAAGGATTTAGGCACATATTGTTCGACAAAAAACAAAGTGGTAAAAATTGTTAATCCCGTTAAACCACTGGAAATTGCTTCGGCTGTACCACCGGATAATGTTTGGACCCAACTGCGAATTTCTTCGGGAATAGGTTGATATAAAACAGGTCCACTACTAACAACAAACGTATAACGGAGAAGTTCATCACAAAATTTTAGACTTACTAAGCCCCAGAAAACTGTTTGCGCTTGAATAGAAGGAAAGAAACTCAACAGAGCGATCGCTGATGGTAATAAAAATCCTACAGTAATTGGTAACAGTGCCGCCGTCGAAAATACCCCAATCTTTTCAATTAAGCGACTAGAAACAAACCATTGAGTGAATAACTCACACACCCCCACAATCCCACCAAATAGACCCAAAAAACTCGCCAAATCCTGATTACCAAAATTAGCATTCAGTTCTCTGAGATATTGAAAATCTATTAATAAGCCCATGACTTGCAACAGGGCGACGAAAATAAACAAATACCAGACATAACGCTTCAGAGGAGTTTGCAAGCGACGATGACGAGTACCTTGTTCTTCAGGAACATCTCTTTGGGGAGTAGCGGGAAAAGCACCACGATATTTATAAGTTAAAAGAAATAAAATTCCCGAACCACAGAGAACCACCAAACAGGCAAGAATAATCACCTGATTTAGAGTCATGACTTTTACCAACCAAGGCAAACTAAAGCCACTGATGACATCTGCTACTAATAAACCACTACTAACGAGTGGATAAGTCCGTTTAATTTCCCGAATATTGAAGAGTTGATTCGCAACAATGGAAGTATTCAGATCATTGACTACATAACAAGCATCTACCCACAGTCTGAGGAGAAAAATAATGACCATTGCAAAAGATGGAACACTGATTCCCCAATGCAATAATACTAATAAAAATAAAGGCACGATCATACAAGGTACAATCGCTACAATCACCCAACGGAGAGGAAAAATCCTTTGGAACCAAGAAAATAAACCAACAAGTCCCGCACCAAGCACAGCACTAGCAATATAAATCCAAGGTAGTTGACCTGCTCCATATTGATCTAAAAATAAGGCGACAGTGCTATCTTCTGCCCATCGTAATCCCACAGCTACAGTTGTGTAGAAAGCAAACATCATCCAAGTGCGTTCAACTTCTTCTGGACGGAGATTTACCCACTTCAGCAGTCGTGCCACAACGCCTCGATTGCTAGTAAACCCATGATTTTTCGATTCCATACAGTTTTATTGTCTGGGACAACTAAGTAAAAATAACTATATTTTTGCCAGGATTATGTAGAAAAAAGAGAATTTTACACTTTCCGTTAAATATTCCTATCTTAGTATGTAATAGATTTTATTACTTAACCACAAGAGGAACACGGGAAGGTTGGGAGCTTCGTGTCTTCAGACCGAAGGGGAAAAGCGACAAATGCCGAATTTATTCGCCTTCAATATTGTGGTATGATTGAGTTGTCAGTACAAGACATAAAAACCTACCGGGGGACTCTCGGAAAGTATACGCTTGTCAGATATGATTTCGCCCTTTTGGGCAAACGAAATCAGGGCAAGAACCCAATATTAAGGCAATGCCTGAAACTGGGATAACTGAGGGATATAGACTGAAACTCTCTATAGAATCTGCGTCTCTTTAGAGCGCAGAGTGTCAAAGTAACAAAGGTAAGTAATACAGTTTAAAAAAAATACATCAGCCTAGAGACCAGCTACTAATTTTTCATTCCTTCTTCCTTCTTCCTTCTTCCTTCTTCCTTCTTCCTTCTTCCTTCTTCCTTCGTGTACTTCGCTCCTATATCCCTCCGGGACGCTCCGCGAACGTGGTTCATTCACTCCTGACTCGGTGACTCCTATTCCATCACATTTTCCATAGCAAAAGTCCTGAGCAACTGAGTATTATCTTTCCCACTCAGCCGTCAGGACTATCATTTTAGAATAAATTGACAAGAATCTACTTATGGACGAATGCTGAGGGAATGGGAAAAATCTCCCTAGTGTCAATTTTAGGTCTTATTATTAACTAATTTATGCAGCATTCGTTACCAGGTTGTTGACAAAATTATTTTTTAGGTGAAATCAGCATCATCATATTTCGCCCTTCTTTCTTTGGTGCTTGCTGGAGTTCACCAAAAGGCTCTAAATCCGTAGCCATCCGTTTAAGCAACGTTTCTGCCAAGTCACTGTGTTGAATTTCCCGACCTCGGAACATCACAGTAGCCTTAACTTTATCGCCATCTTTAAGGAAGCGTTCGGCTTGTTTGACGCGTACATTATAGTCATGTTCTTCTATTTTGTAACGCATTTTCACTTCTTTCACATCAGCCGTGTGCTGCTTCTTCCGCGCTTCCCGCGCCTTCTTCTCTTGCTCAAACTTATATTTCCCATAGTCCATTATTCGACATACTGGCGGATCAGCTTTGTCACTAATTAGCACTAGGTCTAATTCCTTTTCCTCTGCTAATTGTATCGCTTCCTGCGGAGTTATGATTCCCAGTTGTGCGCCATCAGTGTCAATTACCCGAATTTTCGGGAAGCGAATCCGTTCGTTAATTTGGGGCAGATCGCGAGTTCTTTTTTTCTCAATCACAGGCATTATGATTAGTGGCAGCTCTTTAGTTAAGAATTTGGACTGGTCTTGATTTAGTTAGTTTAGTTTGATATGCCAACAAAGGCAAAATACAACGGTAACTCAGAATTGAAAAATAATTATCCCTCTCTAGTGTAGCAAGTTCATAAGATAAGTGTAATTAAGTCTTATGACTATATAGCTTGACTCTGAGTTGATTCCACTGCATTATTTAACTTAAATTACATGATATTTTACACTAATAACTATTGTTACATTTTTCTTCATTGAATACATAGATATATGATATCTAGAAGACTTTTCTAGTATAGCAAAATTAGGTACACATTGAAGCTGACCAAATATAATGTAACATATTAAAAAAGAACGCACAAAATTAATTGTTTCCAACTAATTAATCAGAGATAACTGTGACCACCGCAAGACATTGGCAGCAAAGAGTTGGTAATCAAAGGGACTGGGTGTGGCGTGGTTGGCAAACCCGTTATACTTATATTCGTCCTCCCCATAATTATGCAAAAACAACACCCTTAATTTTATTGCATGGGTTTGGTGCTTCCATTGGTCATTGGCGACACAATTTAGAGGTTTTGGGTAAATCTCACACTGTTTATGCCTTAGACATGATTGGTTTTGGGGCTTCAGAAAAAGCTGCAACTAACTACAATGTGGAACTATGGGTAGAGCAAGTTTACGACTTTTGGAAAACCTTTATCGGTCAACCAGTCGTTTTAGTCGGCAATTCTATCGGTTCACTGATTTCTCTAGTCGCAGCCGCTAATCATCCTGACATGGTACAAGGCATAGTCATGATGAGTTTACCTGATCCTAATTTAGAGCAAGAAATGATCCCGACTGCTTTGCAACCTCTTGTCAGCGGGATTAAAAGCATATTTACTTCCAGATTAATATTAAAACCGCTATTTTACTTTATCCGTCGTCCCAGTGTCCTCCGCCCTTGGGCTAGTTTAGCTTATGCAAATCCCGAAGCCATTACTGATGAACTTATAGATATTCTAGCTGGACCACCCCAGGATAGAGGATCTGCGCGTGCTTTCAGAGCCTTATTTAAGGCAACAACAGGTGCTAACTTTAGTCCTAGTGTCAAGAAAATTTTACCAAACTTAACAATTCCCATGTTGTTAATTTGGGGGAAAAAAGACCGATTTGTTCCTCCACAATTAGCAAATCAATTTGTTGGCTACAACGAAAAATTGCAATTGTTATATTTGGAGAATGTCGGTCATTGTCCCCAAGATGAATCACCAGAACAAGTTAACCAAGCTATTTTAGATTGGATAGGGAATTGGGTAATAAATTAGCTTAATCCATATCTAATTTAACTAATATTAACTTGCGTAGTATCAACATCTGTAGCACCATTGACTGTATGAGCTACAGCAACCATTTGGTTAAGAATATCCTGACTGGGGACTTGACCTTTCAATACCACAGTGCCACCTGTTTGAGCGACCCAGAGAGTATCAACATCATCAAGATTAGAGTCTTGATCAAACGCTAATGCTACACGCTTTGCTAAACCACTTTGGTCATATTCTCCATTTAATCCCATGCGTTCTGGATCTATTGCTTCTGTATTAGCATCATCGTTAGAAGTGGGATTAACTTGGGCGCTTTCCGATTTTTCTAAGCCAAAAAGTCTTTGTAACCAACCCATAAATACTTTCTTCCTATCGTTACTTATTGCTAAGGAAAATATAAACCCTTAATTCAAAGCCCACATCTACCTGAAAATAGATATAGCATATTGCCAATAATATGGAAATACAAAATTTAAATTAAAAATCAAGTATCAAAGAGATTTTAGGCGTTGCTGAAACCAAGTATGAATTTAAATGTGGAGACGTTCCATAGAACGTCTCTACAAGGGTTTGGATATCATCAAAAATCATTTTCATACATCAAATCAGCAACGCCAGATTTTACAGATTCTTTTTCCTGACTTTTCCTATAATTTTTTTGCATTAACGTAATGATTTTAACTATTAAGTATAAAATGGAAATTCAGACCGACAATTCAGCGTGGTAGAAACTCACTTCGCAGTCATGAGTGCCGGTCTGCGTTTATACCATGCTTCTTGAGTCGCAGATGAAACATACGTTGTCAGTTATCGTTGAAGATGAAGCGGGAGTTCTATCCCGTATTGCTAGTTTATTTGCTCGTCGAGGTTTTAATATAGAAAGCCTTGCTGTAGGTCCAGCGGAGCAAGAAGGAGTATCTCGGATTACAATGGTTGTACCAGGTGATGATCGCATTATTGAGCAACTGACCAAACAACTATATAAGTTAGTTAATGTTCTCAAAGTGCAGGATATTACAGAAATTCCTTGTGTAGAAAGAGAATTGATGCTTCTGAAAGTAAATGCTACTAGCAGTAATCGTTCAGAAATTATTGAATTGTCTCAGATTTTTCGAGCGCGAATTGTTGATGTCGCTGAAGATTCTTTGACTTTGGAAGTTGTGGGTGATCCTGGTAAAATGGTGGCGATTGTGCAAGTGCTACAAAAATTTGGACTTAGAGAAATCGCTCGTACAGGTAAAATTTCTCTCACTCGTGAATCGGGCGTAAATACTGAATTACTGAAGACATTACAAGCAAAAGTCTAGTACCCAAAGACGGAATTAAAAATTAATAATTAGACATCTTGTGAAAATTAAATGTGCGTTTTCTATAACCCTTGTAGAGACGTTCCATGGAAAGTCTCTACATTCTTTTCTGGAGATGTCTATTAAAAAAGCAAACTAAACAGGCTTTTTATAGATTTTTAATATTTGATTGATTTATACCGTCATGTACTGATTTGATAATAAATAGTTAATAATCGGAGTTTTCGATCTAATTAAGCAGCGAACATAGTATAACTACTATGTTCGCTGCTATTATTTTAAGTTAATAGGGAATTTCTGTCAAACTGGCGTGATTTAACCAGTGGAAATTTGATAAAACTTCTATAAGTTCAAGATAAAAATAATAACCCATAAATTAATGTTTATGTTTGATTGATAAAGATCAACAATATAGCATTTTCATTTAATTTATCCGGGCAAATCACCACATAATTAATTATTGACTAGGGTGATTTGAATATGCCATTTTTTGAACTTATCAATGAAAATTCCAGGTGCTTATCTAGAAGAAATATTCTGTATACTTCTCTGGAGATATTGATGTGAATATCCTATTTCTCGTTTCTCATTTCACTATTCAGAAAACACTTAAAAAGGTATCAAATCAATTAAACAAAATTAGAAATAGACATTGGTTTATTTTTGATATCACTATTTTTGCAATTACGCCATTGTTAGCATTGTTCTTGCGTTTAGATTGTGATCTCAATTTGCAAGAATATATTTTACAATTAGGAATTGCGACAGTTTTGTTTTTAGTAGTCAAACAAATTGTCTTTTGGGGGTTTGGTTTTTATGGACGCTATTGGAGATATGCAAGCATTGAGGAAGTAATCTATATAGTTACGTTAATGATGGGTGTGGTAGTCATCCAAACAACGCTATTTAATATATTGGATAAAATATTTCATTTGCCATTAGATAATCTTCCTCTGTCACTACCAATTTTAGATGGGTTACTGTCTTGTATTTTTGTGATTGTCCTCCGGTTTAGTGTGCGGGTTGTAGAAAGGGTAAATCATAGAGGGAAAATATCTAAAAATAGGGCAAGAGTGCTGATTATTGGTGCGGGTAATGCGGGAGTTTCTCTTGTGGAAGATATGCAAAGAAATCCACAATTTGGGGTTTATCCTGTAGGATTTATTGATGACGATATCAAAAAACAACGCATCCATTTAAGGGGGATTCCTGTATTAGGCGATCGCTATCAAATAGCTGAGGTGATTAATACACTAAAAATCCAGAAAGTTATCATTGCTATGCCTACAGTTGCTGGAAAAATCATTCGGGAAATTGTAGATATTTGTCAAGCAAATGGAATACAACCTACCACCTTACCGGGAATATCTGAAATCATCAATGGTCGTGTTCAGGTAAATAGTGTTAGAGATATCAAAATTGAGGATCTACTCAGACGTGAACCCATTCATATAGACATTGCCAGAGTGTCTAAATTTATTAAAAATAAAACTGTTTTAATTACTGGTTCAGGAGGATCAATTGGTAGTGAACTATGTCGGCAAATTTTCCGTTGTCATCCCGATCAAATAATTTTGATTGGACATGGAGAAAATTCTGTTTTTAATATCCAACAAGAATTAGAACAACTTATCCAAATCATCAAAAATAATGGTAAATCAGTTATCAATGTACCAGAGATTTACACATTTATTGCGGATATTCGAGTGCGGTCGAGATTGGAATACGCTTTTGAGAGATTTAAACCAGATGTAATTTTTCATGCTGCTGCTCATAAACACGTTCCTCTGATGGAATTAAATCCCGCAGAAGCAATTACTAATAATGTCATGGGAACGAGAAATTTATTACAAGTAGCACTGCAATATAATGTTGAACATTTTGTGATGATTTCCACTGATAAAGCAGTGAATCCTACTAATGTGATGGGTGCTAGTAAGAGAGTAGCTGAAATGCTAGTTTTACAAGCTGCAAGACAAAGTGGTAAATCTTATGTAGCTGTACGTTTTGGTAATGTTTTAGGGAGTCGTGGTAGCGTAGTTCCTACTTTCCAAAAACAAATTTTAGCAGGGGGACCAATTAGAGTTACTCATCCCGATATCTGCCGTTACTTTATGACTATACCGGAGGCTGTGCAACTGGTTTTACAAGCATCTGTTTTGGGTCGTAGTGGTGAAATTTTAATGCTAAACATGGGTGAACCTGTGAAAATTGTGGATTTAGCAAAGGAGCTAATTCATCTTTCAGGATATGAGGTTAACAAAGATATTGACATAGTATTTACGGGTTTAAGACCGGGAGAAAAGTTGTTTGAGGAATTGTTTGTAGAAGGGGAAGAGTATGACAAGACAGAACATGAGAAACTGTTAGTTGTGAAAAATGCTAGTCAGATTCTTCCTAGTTATTTGGATAAGACTGTGGAAACATTATTGAGTGCAGCAACCAAAAATGATGTTGATTTTATTATGTTATTGCTGTCACAATTGGTAGCAGGTTATAAGCCAAAATTTTCAACAGACCATGCTCAAATAAATCGTTTAAATCTCCATACTGACATAGTTCAATATCCTGCTTCTGATCTAGGATTTGCCAGTACAAATTGATGGTTATTAGGGGTAATTCAGGGCAATGAAGTAAATTTTAAATTCAAGTTAAGTGAGTGAACGGAAAAAACCGTAGACGCGAAGCGGCTTCTCGTAGAGTAATATGTAACGAAAAGTAAAGTTATCCAAAACCTCTTCTCTGTTCCCTTGTTATAACGATAATTTTTAACGCCAACCTACTTAATTCAGGAAGATTATAGAGATGAAAAATACGCTGATATTGATAAGTTTTAGGAGAGTTTTTTGGGCGGAGAATGTAGAATGAAAATTAAGCAATTATTAGGGCGATCGCATAACTTAATTGATTATTGGAATAAACTGACAAGTGGCTCTATTAATCGCAAAATTTTTGGTGCAGCTTTGACGGTTGGTTTATTCACAGTTTTAGTTAAAGTGATGGGTATGGGCAAAGAATTGGTAGTTGCCCAGAGATTTGGTACGGGAGATGATCTAGATGCGTTTTTAATTGCTCTGCTGATTCCTTCTTTTATCATTAATGTCATTGCTGGTTCTTTCACTGCTGCACTCATACCTACCTATATTCAGGTAAGAGAACAAGAGGGAAAACAAGCTGCTCAAATGCTATTTTCTGGAGTAACAATTTGGGGGTTAGGATTATTAGTAATCACAACAATACTCATGTTGGTAGCTGCTCCAGTTTATTTACCTGTAATTGCCACTGGTTTTGATCGCCAAAAATTAGACCTGACATTTCATTTATTATATGCGATCGCTCCTTTTGTGATCTTAAGTGGAATTAGCATCATCTGGAGTGCTGTTTTGAATGCAGGAGAGCGTTTCGCCCTAGCCGCTTGTAGCCCGATTATCACCCCAGGAATTACCATAATATTGCTTTTAGGGTTTGAGTCCTGGCGAACCTTCGCTTTAGCGGCGGGATTAACCTGTGGTACAGCAGCAGAAATTGTAATTTTAGGAATAGCACTCAAAAAACAAAACATTTCACTACTCCCTCAATGGTATGGATTCAGCCCTCAATTGCGTCAGGTAACTAACCAGTATATCCCCATGATTGCCGGATCATTTTTAATGTGCAGTACAGGACTAGTGGATCAGTCTATGGCAGCAATGTTGCCAGCAGGCAGTGTAGCAGCACTAAGCTACGGTAATAGAGTTATTGCATTACCCATAAATCTAGCGACTACAGCATTAAGTGCTGCCGTGATTCCCTATTTTTCCAAGATGGTTGCTCATCAAGACTGGAAGAATATCAACCATACACTTAAACAATACCTGAAAATTATTTTTATAGTAACTGTGCCATTAGCCATTTTTTTTATCGTTTTTTCAGAACAAATCATTAAGTTACTTTTCCAAAGAGGCTCCTTTACAGTGAATGATACTCATGTAGTTGCTAACATCCAGTTTTATTTTGCTTTTCAAATTCCCCTTTATGTTACCAACATTTTAGTAGTTAGGCTAATTTCAGCTATGCAACTTAACCACATATTAATGCAAGTTTCTGGGTTAAACTTGATAATCAATATCATATTAAATTATCTGTTTATGCAATGGATGGGAATTAGCGGTATTGCTTTATCTACAAGTTGCGTCTATTTATTCTGCTTTATCTATATGTTTATTAATGCCAAAATCAGGCTTAATAAATATATTTACCTGAGTAAATAATGAAAATTGAATACATTGTTAAGCATAATATTTTTTCAAAGGAGTATTAAATGATTTACAATCAAAACATAATGCATATCACTTTAGTTATTTCATCTCTTTCTTGTGGCGGCGCAGAACGGGCAGCAGTTTTAATTGCTGAAGGTTTAATAGAAAGAGGTTATAAAGTTTCTCTAATAACAGTGGCTGGAACAGAAAGAGATTTCTACAAAGTACCAGATGGAGTTTACAGAGAAGTTCTGAATCTAGCTAATAATTCACCAACTTTGATTCACTCTTTATGGAATAATCTCCATCGTTTTTGGGTTTTGAGGCAAACCATTCAATCACTTCAGCCTGATATAGTGATTTCATTCATGTATCCAACCAATGTATTGACATTACTATCTCTCGCTAAAACAGGATATCCAGTTATAGTTAGCGAGCAAAATGATTCCACTATAAATCCTGACAAAGATTGGTGGGAAAAATTACGTCCCATAGCCTATCCACTAGCAACCAAAGTTGTCAGTGTTAGTCAAGGAGTCGATCAATATTTTGAGTGGTTATCACAAAGTAAAAGAACTGTAATTTATAACCCATTGCAGCCAATTAAGAATGAGAAGGAGAACATTATCTTACCTCCAGGTGCTGATCCAAACAAAAAATGGGTTATAGCCATGGGCAGATTGCATCATCAAAAAAATTTCGAGCTTTTATTATCTGCATTTCATCAAATAGTAAACAAACATTCAGATTGGCAGCTATTGATATTTGGTGAAGGAAAACTGAGACCAAAACTTGAGAATATTGTAGACAAGTTAGGCTTAAATGATCAAGTATTATTGCCCGGTATTACTGATGATCCCATTTCTATTTTTCAGAGATCACAATTATTTGTTTTGTCGTCTCATTTTGAGGGGTTTGGAAATGTCTTAATTGAAGCCATGTCTTGTGGATTACCAGTTATTTCTACCGACTGCCCCAGCGGACCACGAGAGATTATTCGAGATGGGGTAGATGGTATATTAGTACCAAATGAAGATGTATCTGCATTAGCTATGGCAATGGATTGTTTAATGTCAAATGAGGAAGAGCGCAAACGTTTTTCTGAACGCGCACCAGAAGGGGTAGAACGCTTCAAGCTAGAAAAAATAATCAGTATGTGGGAGGATTTATTCAGTAAAACTATAGTTAAGAAATATAGCTATTTAAAAGCTAAAGAATAATTTTTAGAAAGAACAGGTAATAGGAAAAACCCATCTTTAAAAACATAAGATTTAAAATTTTGACCCTGTTTTCTTCTGGGTAAGTATGTGAAAAGCATCTTTTCTTTGTAATGAAGAAACTTTTTCTTAATTAATCTCGGAAAATAAACTTATGAAACATATCGCTTTTTTTCTGCCAAATCTACATGGTGGTGGCGCTCAAAAGATAACAATTAATTTAATCAAAGGCATCTTAAAACGGGATATACCTGTAGATTTAATTTTGGCTAGTACCGAGGGACCTTACTTACATCAACTACCTCAGCAAGTGCGTATAGTTAACTTGGCAACAGGACGAGTCATCAAGGCTATTTTACCTTTGTCAAATTATTTAAAACAAAATAGACCATTTGCTTTAGTTTCTAACATGAGTCATGCTAATGTAGTTGCATCCATAGCTAAAAAAATTGCACATACGGAAGAGAAATTAATATTGGTGGAACATAACACTTTATCAGCCAATAAATCGAATTTAATCCGCGCTAGATTTATACCACCATTAATGCAATTGCTGTATCCAAAGGTAGATAATATTGTCGCTGTTTCCCAAGGTGTGGCAGAGGATTTAGAAGTTAAACTTGGTTTAAAAAAAGGAAAAGTTGATGTTATTTACAATCCAATAGTTGATGAGCAACTAATTACTCAGGCAAAAACTCCCTTAAATCATCCTTGGTTTGAAAAAGGGTCTCCCCCTGTATTTTTAGCTGTAGGAAGACTAACAGATCAGAAAGATTTTTCAACCCTAATTAAAGCTTTTTCACTTGTCAGAAAACAAAGACTAGCTCGGTTAATTATTTTAGGGGAAGGTGAACTGAGGACTGAATTAGAAGCAATGATTCATGATCTGGGAATTTCTGAAGATGTTTCTTTACCTGGGTTTACAGAAAATCCTTATTCTTATATGCACAATGCTAGTGCATTTATACTATCTTCTCGATGGGAAGGATTACCAACTGTATTAATTGAAGCAATGGCTTGTGGTTGTCCCGTTGTGGCTACAAAATGTCCCAATGGACCTGAAGAAATTTTAGAAGCAGGAAAATATGGAACTCTAATTCCAGTTGGTGATATCACAGAAATGTCTGCGGCAATGCTAGATGTACTGAATAATTCTGTGGATAGGAATGTTCTGAAACAACGAGCAATGGACTTTTCTATCGAACAAGCAACTAATAAATATTTATTGCTTTTGGGCTATGGATCATAATCCTAAGTGATTTCTAAAAATATTAAGTAGTGTAAGGTGGGTATTGCTCACTAAGACCCATCAACTCCAAGCATAGACTACCTATATTTCAAAAATCAAATGGGTGTCCTATAACAAAATTTATTGGGAATAAAGCTATATGTTAGCAGTAGCCTATATGGGACTATTCTGTTTTGTGATTTTTCTAGAATCTGTCAGAAAGAAAGATAACATCTTTGACTTTTTAAGTTTATTTAATCTGATTTTTTCTTTACTGTATATTATCCCTGCTGTTTCAGCATCCCTGCATCCAATCTCAATATCCAATCAAATAACAGGAAATCAGATAGTGAATAATATTCAAATTCCTTTAGCAATATTTATTGGATATTTTTTAGTGGTTATTGGGTTTTATTCAAAAATAGCTCAAACGACTGGAACTAATATAGCTATAAAAGTTCATCATGAAAAGAACATTATTATATTTATCATTGTCTTACTCATAATAACCTGCCTATCAGTATTCCTTTATAGTATGCAGTATGGAGGGTTGCTTAACACCTTATCTAACGCTAACTTAATCCGGGCAGGTGCAGTAGAAAGAGGAGGATTATCGTTTTTTAAAAGGTTTTTATATTTCGGATTTTTTGCTGCATATTTATTAGCTTCTATGGTGTTTATTAAAAACAATAATAAAGAAAAAAAGTTACTATTGGTATTGTTTTTGTTTTCGGTATTTATTTCATTAATTGCATCTTTCATGGTTGCTGCTCGTTCACCAATAATATGGGCTTTTCTAATATTTTATTTAGCATCTATACTTTACACTGGTAAGCTAAATATAAAAATTATGGCTGTTTTTGTATTTTGTGCATCTTTATTTGTTTTATACGGAAAAAATTTATTTTATAGTCTTTCTGCCATACCAAATGGGTTTGATGCTATGGTAGAGAGATTTATAGAATCTATTCAATTGGGAGCAAATAATGAAGATCAATCTAGTATAGAAATGCTATTATCGAACTTTAGTTTCCCAGTTTATTCACTATATGTAGCTACAAATACTCCTTACGAATTACGTTTATTAGGTGATTGGTTTTATGGTCTTCTTTCTTTAATTCCTGATCAGTTGATGATGAGTACAGAAGAAGTGCCATCAACTATTAGCTACTACAATACTATGTATCTTGTCCAAACAGATGAATATAGTATACCACCTGGCTTTCTTGCCTTTTGTCTTTATAGTATGTCTTGGTCTGGACTGATTATATTTTGCTTTATTTATGGATGGTTAGGACGTTTTTGGCAAAATATTCTCAGTAATCATTTACATCAAATATCTTGGATGCCTTTTATTTATGTTTTAAGCGCCCAAATCTGGGTAGAAATGTTTGCTTGTGGAGACCCAAAAATTTTATTTCAGACCTACTTTTGGGCTATAACTTCGACCTTTATCCTTTTCTGTATTGCCACTAAAATATCTGTGAGGAAAAATTATAGTTATGCAAATATACAAAAAAAATCATTTATTGACTAATAGTAACTCTTCTAAAAATATGATCATAGTATATATAATTACTGGACTTCAAACTGGCGGTGCTGAAAATATGCTTTATAAGTTACTTTCTGGGATGAATAGAGAAATATTTAGTCCAGTAGTAATTTCTTTAATAGATCGTGGTACTGTTGGCGATCGCATTGAGTCTTTAGGCGTACCTATTCATACTATTGAGATGAATCCCGGAGTACCTACATTAGCTCAAGCTTGGAAATTGATTCAAATTGTCCGCCAAATTCAACCAGATTTGATTCAAGGCTGGATGTATCATGGTAACATAGCAGCGCTAATTGCTCAGTTATTTTGTTCAAAAAAAATACCTGTTTTATGGGGTATACGTTGTTCAGTTTATTCATTAGATACACAAAAGAGGATGACAACATCTATTATTAGATTGTGTGCTGCTCTTTCCAGATTTGCTTCTAAGATTATCTTCGTTTCTCAAATTGCTAAACATCAACATGAAAGTTTGGGATATTCTAGTGAAAAAAGTTGTGTAATTCCTAATGGTTTTGATACCTCATTTTTTGCACCATCGAGGGAAGCAAGATTAATTTTCCGTTCAGAGCTAGGTTTACCAAAAACATCTTTTCTGATTGGATTGATAGGTAGATATCACCCAATGAAAGACCATGCTAATTTTATCTATGCAGCTTCATTATTGTTGAAAATTTATCCAGATATACACTTTATTTTGGTTGGAACTAATCTTGATAAAGAAAATAAAGTTTTAAATAATCTGATTGATGAATTACGAATTAATCAGCATATACATCTACTAGGAGAACGCAGTGATATTTATCGAATTACACCAGCTTTAGATATTGCTGCTTCTGCTTCTGCCTATGGGGAAGGTTTTCCTAATGTTATTGGTGAAGCGATGTCTTGTGGTGTGCCATGTGTGGTGACAGATATAGGAGATTCAGCCTGGATTGTTGGTGATACAGGGAAAGTTGTATCTCCGAAAAATTCCCAGTTACTAGCTAATGCCTTTAAAGATTTAATAGATTTAGGAGATCAGGGCAGGAAAACACTAGGAAAAGCGGCTAGAGAAAGAGTTATCAATTTATTTTCTCTAGATTCAGTTGTGCATCAATATGAAAGTTTGTATAAACATTTGTCAAATTCTAAAAAATGAACCTAGAGGTTAATAATCATGTGTGGCATTACTGGTTTTTGGGATATATCTAGACAAATAAGCACCGATTATCTACCGATAATTGTGCAGAAAATGTCAAAATCATTAATTCATCGTGGTCCTGATGATGGTGGAAGTTGGGTTGATGAAGAAGTAGGAATTGCACTAGGACACCGACGATTATCTATAGTAGACTTATCACCAGAAGGGCATCAACCGATGATATCTGCCGATGGTCGCTATATTATTGTTTTTAATGGTGAAATTTATAATTTCCCAGAATTAAGAAAGCAGTTACAAAGCCTTGGATATAACTTTCGTGGTCATTCTGACACCGAAATAATGTTAGCTAGTTTCTGTGAATGGGGGGTCTTAGAAGCAACTAAACGATTTAATGGAATGTTTGCTTTTGCGCTGTGGGATCGTCAAGAACGGGTTTTACATTTGGGACGCGATCGCATTGGTGAAAAACCGTTATATTATGGTTGGTGCGGTCATACTTTTATATTTGCCTCAGAATTAAAAGCCTTCAAAGTCCATCCCGATTGTCAGCCAGAAATTAACCGCGATGCTTTGGCTTTATTCCTCCGTTTTTCCTATATTCCTGCACCTTATTCGATCTATCAAGGCATTTATAAATTACCACCCGCAACCCTCCTCACTTGGAATGGGCAAACAATTCAACCCCAGCCAGTCCCCTATTGGTCTGCAAAAACAATTGCAGAATCAGGTGTTGCTTATCCCTTCACAGGGTCAGAACATGAAGCTATAGTACATCTAGAGTCACTATTAAAAGACGCGGTAGGCATGAGAATGGTGGCAGATGTGCCTTTGGGTGCGTTTCTGTCGGGGGGAATAGACTCTTCCATAATTGTGGCTTTAATGCAGGCTCAAAGCCAGCAACCTGTAAAAACTTTTAGCATCGGGTTTGATGAACAAGATTACAATGAAGCCCATTATGCTAAAGCTGTGGCGCAGCACTTGGGTACAGACCATACAGAACTTTATGTAACAGCAAATGAGGCACTGGCAGTTATACCCAAATTACCGAATTTATATGACGAACCCTTTGGCGATTCTTCCCAAATTCCCACATTTTTAGTATCTGAACTGGCTAAGAATGATGTCGTTGTCAATCTGTCTGGTGATGGAGGTGATGAATTATTTGCTGGATATAATCGCTACTTTTTAGCACGGAGTATTTGGCAGAAGATAGGCTGGATGCCAAAACCAGTTCGTTATTTAGCAGCCACAGGTTTAACAAGATACGCAGTAATCAAGGTAAATGGTTATTACGACAAGTTCTGTACAAGTATGTACCCAAAGAATTAATCGAACGTCCAAAGATGGGCTTTGGTATTCCCATTGATAGTTGGTTGCGTAGACCATTACGGGAATGGGCAGAAGATTTGCTGGATGAGTCTCGATTGCAAAGAGAAGGCTACTTCAATCCTCTACCAATTCGGCAAAAGTGGGATGAACACCAAAGTGGCAAATTCAATTGGCAATATTATCTCTGGGATATTCTGATGTTCCAAGCTTGGTTAGCCGAGAATTAGCCAAGGGGCAGGAGGCAGGAGGCAGGGGAGAATATTTTTTTCTCAATCACTACTCACTCTCAGCACTACTCCCCACTCCTCACTCAGCACTCAAAAGATGTTAAAGAAATAAAAACATGAATAATATCGCAGTCATTGGTCTTGGTTACGTTGGTTTACCTGTGGCTTTAGCAATTGCTAAAAAGTTTCCCCATACAGTTGGGTTTGATATTAATAAACAGAAAATTACTGCATTAAATCAAGGCACGGATTCCACAGGTGAAGTTTCTAGTGATGATCTCCAAAATACATCTTTGAAAATCACTTATGACCCACTTGATTTAGCTGATTGTAACTTCTTTATTGTTGCAGTTCCCACCCCAATTGATGATAATCGTGTTCCTGACTTAACTCCACTGATTAAAGCTTCAGAAACTATTGGGAAAGTCATAAAAAAAGGTGATATCATAGTTTATGAATCCACCGTTTACCCAGGAGTTACGGAAGAAGTTTGTGGTGCTGTTCTCGCTAAAGTATCTGATTTAAAACAGGGCGTTGATTTTAAATTGGGCTATTCACCCGAACGGATTAACCCAGGTGATAAAACTCATACTTTAGAAAAAATTGTTAAAGTTGTCGCAGGTGAAGACGCGGAAACATTAGAACAAATCGCTAATGTATACGGTGCTGTTGTTGATGCTGGTGTTTATCGCGCCCAATCAATCAAAGTGGCTGAAGCGGCAAAAGTCATTGAAAATACCCAACGGGATCTTAACATTGCTTTGATGAATGAATTAGCGATAATTTGCGATCGCTTGAATATTCGCACTCGTGATGTCTTAGCCGCTGCGGGAACAAAATGGAACTTTCTCCCCTTCACACCAGGTCTTGTAGGTGGTCACTGCATCGGTGTAGACCCTTATTATCTCACAGCCAAAGCCCAACAAGTTGGCTATTATCCCCAGGTAATTCTCGCCGGACGACGGATTAATGACAACATGGGTCAATTCCTCGGTAGTCGGTTAGTGAAACTACTTGTAGAAGCCAACGTCACCATCAAAAATGCGCGAGTGGGGATTTTGGGACTTACCTTCAAAGAGAATGTTCCAGACTTGAGAAATAGTCGCGTTCCCGATATCATCACCGAATTGCAACAATTTGGGATTGAACCCCTAGTGCATGATGCTTTAGCCCAAAATGCTCATGCAGTACATGAATATGGTATTCAATTATCTGATTGGAAAGAACTTACATATCTCGATGCCCTAATTTTAGCAGTTCCCCATCAAGAATATTTAGAAATGCCAGCAGATAAACTATTTGCTCATATTCGTCCCGGTGGCATCTTCATGGATATTAAATCAATCTTTGCACCTGGTGATGTACCAGCAAATATTAATTACTGGAGTTTATAAAAGGTAAAATCATGGCAAAAATTTTAGTTACTGGTGCGGCTGGTTTCATTGGTTTCCACCTCAGCAAACGTTTACTGGAAAGAGGTGATCAGGTAGTTGGTTTAGATAACCTTAACGATTACTACGATGTCACTTTAAAGAAAGACAGATTAGAGCAACTTTTAGCAAAACCAAATTTTAGCTTCCATTTATTAGATTTAGCAGACAGAGAAGGCATTCCCAAATTATTCGCTACATCTAACTTTGATAAAGTTGTTAACTTAGCAGCACAAGCAGGAGTTCGCTATTCCTTAAAAAACCCTCATGCTTACGTAGATAGTAACATAGTAGGATTTGTGAATATTTTAGAAGGTTGTCGGCACACAAATGTCCAACATTTAGTATTTGCTTCTTCTAGTTCCGTTTACGGTGCAAATACCAAAATTCCCTTCTCTGTCCATGACAATGTAGATCATCCTGTAAGTTTATATGCTGCCAGCAAAAAAGCAAATGAATTGATGGCACATACTTACAGTAGTTTGTATGGATTGCCAGCTTCAGGATTGCGCTTCTTTACAGTTTACGGGCCTTGGGGTCGTCCTGATATGGCCTTATTTTTGTTTACCAAGGCAATCTTAGCAGGAAAACCCATTGATGTTTTTAATTACGGTAAAATGAAACGCGATTTTACCTACATTGATGACATTGTTGAAGGTGTAATTCGCGTGGTTGATCAAGTTGCCCAACCTAATCCTAATTGGTCAGGAAATGCACCTGACCCCGCCACAAGTTATGCACCTTACAAAAATTATAATATCGGTAATAATCAGCCAATTGAATTAATGCAATTTATCGAAACTTTGGAAAATTGCTTGGGGATGAAAGCAGAGAAAAATTTACTACCAATGCAGCTTGGTGATGTCCCTGCTACCTATGCCGATGTTGATGCTTTAGTGGCAGATGTTGGTTTTAAACCGAATACCTCAATTGAGGTGGGAATTGAGCGATTTGTGCAATGGTATCGGTCATATTACCAAGTTTAAAAAATCATTCTTTCCCATGTCACAAAAAATTAAATTACTCCACATTACCACCGTTCCCGAAACCTTTTCTTTTTTTCGTGGACAGATTGGTTATATGAAAGCACGGGGATATGATATTCATGCTTTGTCTTCACCGGGGGAATGGGTAAAAAAAATTAGCTGCCTTGAGGATATACCTTTCTATACAGTGGCAATGCCGCGACGCATTACACCATTTAAGGATATTGTGGCCATTTGGCAAATTTGGCAGCAAATACGCAATGTCAACCCTCTTATAGTTCATTCTCATACTCCTAAAGGTGGACTGTTGGGAACGATCGCTGCTTGGTTGGCGCGAGTACCTGTAAGAATCTATCATATTCGGGGATTACCGTTGATGACAGCAACCGGATATAAACGCATACTCCTATCATGGAGTGAAAAGGTTTCCTGTTTACTGGCACATCGGGTTATTTGCGTGAGTCATTCTATCCGGGAAGTGGCAATTAATGAAGGTCTTTGTCCCCAGGAAAAGATTACCGTGTTATGTGGGGGAAGTAGTAATGGGGTAGATGCGAGCGATCGCTTTAATCCCGCAAATTTAGCACCTCAGACTCGGCAAGAAGTTCGCCAAGAATATGGGGGGATTCCTGATCATGCAATTGTCCTGGGATTTGTCGGTCGGATTGTCCGCGATAAAGGTATAGAGGAATTAGTCGCGGCCTGGAAAATTCTCCGTCAAGAGTTTCCCAATTTGCATTTACTTCTAGTTGGGTATTTTGAACCTCAAGACCCCATATCTAGTCAAGCCAAGGAAATCCTGGAAACTGATGATCGCATCCATGCAACAGGGGAAAAAGATTACATCTCCCCATTCTATGCAGCGATGGATGTGTTTACTTTACCAACCTATCGTGAAGGCTTTCCTAATGTACCTCTGGAAGCTGCTGCTATGGGATTACCTGTAGTAGCCACAAAAATTCCTGGTTGCATAGATGCAGTTGCAGATGGTGTTACAGGTACACTTATACCATCACATAATGGGTCAGCTTTAGCCGAGGGAATTCGCAATTATGTAATTAATTCCCAACTCCGACAGAAACATGGTTTAGCAGGACGAGAACGAGTTTTGCGAGAATTCCGTCAAGAAGATATTTGGAACGCCCTAGATCAGGAATATGTGCAGATTTTAAAATCTCAGGGATTATCTGTCACCCATTTCCTTGATTCAGATGGAAGAAATATTACTGTAGAGGTAGTTTAATTTTGATTCTATTTGTAGGGGTTGACTAGTTCTCATATGTGTCAACTTCAGCCCCGGCGACTGGAAGTCGCGGCTACACAAACAAAGTCCGCCTGCGCGGACTAAGGATTTGAAACCCACGCACCATCTGGGTTTTGCCTGTGTAGACGCGGTTTCTAACCGCCCGTTTAACGTTAAGTTGACACCAATGACCAGTGCTAAACCCCTACAAAATCATGTTTTTTCCTGCTTTTGTAAAGTATTAATTATCCCGGATGACGAGTGTAGTCAAAATAGCAAATATTTTCAGAAATTATTGATCTAAAAATAATGTCAAAATGACAAGATTTAGAGTTTTATCTTAGTTATATTTCAGAAACAAGATGAGTTTGGTAACTTTTCAAAAATTTGATAAATAATGGATTTTGTTTTTGATCCTAATAATATCAAATAATTCCCGATTAATTGGTTTTCAATCTTAAAACCTACAGTAATATTTTCAGAGGTTCTATGATGAATGGAAATTTCACAGGTAGGGTGATTAAATATTTATTGGACAGAATAATAGCAGGGATCGCTTTAATTATTCTTTCTCCTGTGCTGCTGGGTGTAGCGATCGCTATTTACATCCGTATGGGTAGCCCAATTCTTTTTATCCAAGCCCGTCCAGGTAAAGATGGGCAGATTTTCAACTTCTACAAATTCCGTACCATGACCAATGAACAGGATGCTAATGGTAATCTCTTAGAAGATGAACAACGTCTCACAGCATTTGGTCAATTCTTACGTCAAACCAGTTTAGATGAACTCCCCCAGCTTTGGAATGTTCTCAAAGGTGATATGAGTTTCATCGGACCACGTCCTTTATTGGTGCAATATTTAGACCGCTATACAGATGAACAAGCCCGTCGGCACGAAGTCAAACCCGGTATTACCGGATGGGCGCAAATTCATGGCCGTCGAGAATTAGATGGTAACTGGGAAGAAAAATTTCGACTAGATGTTTGGTATGTAGATCATTGGAACTTATGGTTAGATTTTACAATTCTCCTACAAACCATAGTCCAAGTTTTGCAAAAAAAAGGCATTAGTCAAACAGGTCAAGCAACAGGTGAGGAATTTTTTGGTAGCACACCTCGTTAGTTGTAATTAACAGAATAAAACTAATGATTTTGTGCAACTAATTAATTAATGAAATATTCAGACATTTATCTGTCAGTTTACAGGAAAATAATTTGATGAAACCTTGGGAAATTGGTTCTGAATTTCATTGGTCAGAAGATTGGATAAGTTCAACAGAACAATCACATTGGTTTCCAGAGTATTATCAGCTTTTTGCAACAGGGACAGCAGCATTAATGGAACTTGCGAAAGTATTGAATCCCCATAAACATAACCGTTTAAGGATTCATTTACCTTCTTTTTATTGTATGGAAGTTCCTCTCAATTTACAAACAGCATATCAGATTCTTTGGTATCGTGATTTGCCAACTGTTGCAAGTCCAGATTTTAACTCATTGAATCCACTTCCTGGTGATATAGTTCTAGCTGTAAATTTATTTGGGATTAAAAAGGGAGATATCTGGAAGAATTGGGCGGCACAGCATCAAGAAATCATTTTTGTAGAAGATCATTCACACGATCCTTTTTCCCCTTGGGCGCGTCATAGTCAGGCTGATTATGCGATCGCTGCACTTCACAAAACCCTACCAATTCCCGATGGAGGCATGATTTGGTCTCCTAAAAAACTCCCCCTGCCCGTAGCGCCAAAAACAGATGGTGTAGGTGCTTATAAAAGACTTACAGCCATGTTAATTAAACATTTTTATCTACAAGGAAAATCTCTTCCTAAACAAGCTTACAGACAGTTAGAACTAGAAAGTCTTGATATCCTTTGGGATGAAAAACACATTTCTGCCTCTATCTTCACAACCCAGATTTTGAAATACCTGGATATTGGCAAATTTAGACAGAAACGAGCAGCTAATATTCGCCATTTTCTCAAGCAGAATATTAATAACTACGCTGATAAATGGATACCTTTATTTCAAAATTGGCAGGAAGAAGCAGTTCCTTTTAACAATATTATTCTCTGTGAAAATCAAGAACTTAGAAATCAATTACAGCAACATCTGATTCAAGAAAATATTTTTGCAGCCGTTCATTGGCCTCATCTCAAAAATATGACTTCATCTGACCCATTAGCCATTGATATCTCCAACCGTATTCTCACCATTCCATCAGATCAACGATACTCACCTTTAGATATGGAATTAATTTTTGATAAAATTCAGAAATTTTTTCTAGATATTTTAAATTATGCTCCTGATCGTGAAGTGTCGACTTCTATAAGGTGATCATCTTGATTAATATCAATACATTGTTTAAAGAAGCAAAGAGAATTTAACCATGAATATCTTAGATACTGCCAAACCAACATTGTCAACAGAACAAATATCACTTCTACCAACGGAAGAAGACGTACAATTTTTTGAAGAACACGGTTGGTATATTTCCGCGAAAATAATTCCTGATGACGTAATTGAACAAGCACTCATCGGATGCGATCGCTTTTATCGAGGAGAGAAAGACGCAGAGTTACCAAATATGGAAATATTTGCTAATTGGAAACCCCAAGATGGTAATGATGTACTTCGTAATAATGAATTCGTTGCTAGACAAATTAAAGAATTTCAACCCCTAGCTTTTCATCCCCTAATTGGGGCTATGGGCGCTCGACTAACACGCAGCAAAACTATGCGATTATGGGAAGAACAAATTATCTATAAACCTTCTCAAATACAAGGTTGGACTGGTTCAATTGGCTGGCATACGGATCTTGCATACTGTAGTTTTTGTACATCAAATAAAATTGTCGCTGCTTGGATTCCATTACATGATTGCGATGAATCAATGGGACCATTAGTAGTTATTGATGGTAGTCATAAATGGGAAGATGTGAGAGATTTAAAAACATTTCAAGTTGAGAATTTAGCAGAGATTGAAGAGAAATTGCAACAGTCAGGGAAAAAGATTACTAAAGTTCCCATGTCCTTGAAAAAAGGGCAATTAAGCTTTCATCACGGCTGGACTATTCATGGTAGCTATCCTAATCGCAGCAACAGACCACGAATTGTCATGGCAGTACATTTACAAGATGGTGACAACAGTTTTCAATCTGTGAAAAATCCTAAAGGAGGACTTTTTCATCACTATCTAGATCCATTTGCCCGTCAATTACCTAACGGTTTTCCCGATTACACAGATCCAGAAATTTATCCTACTTTGTGGTCTATATAAATATCTGAAATTGAGAGTTGATAAAGGGATATTTAATCACAAGCGAAACGGTAGAACCAATTAAAATCTCTCAATCACAAAACTTATAACCATAGAATTCAATTATTTTTGAAAGAGGTTTATTTATGACTATTTCTCGAAAAGTGAATCTTGAAAATCCTGCATCTATCCGCAGAAAAATATCTGAATTTGTTAGCAAGTGGACTATTTTAGAACTAATTCGGGATATTTTTCAAAATTCTCCTAAGTTATTACGTAGATTATTAGGTCTATACTTTGACAAAGGATTTGACAAAAAATATAACGTTGATACTTGTGGCTCTATTCCCTTACATGAACTAACAATAAATAGTAAAAATGCCAAATCTGGAGTTATTTATGATCCAGTACCTATCAAAACATTGAGATATGTTTTTTCCTCTATCTCTATAAATTTTAGCGAGTATACTTTCATTGACTTTGGCTCTGGAAAAGGGCGAATTATTCTCACAGCTTCAGAGTATCCTTTTCATCAAATTACAGGTGTAGAATTTGCGACCGAGTTACATAAAGTTGCCATCAGAAATATCGCTAGTTATACCAACTCCAAACAAAAGTGTTTTGATATTCAATCTATTCATACAGATGCGGTTGATTTTGAAATTCCTCAAATGAAGTGTTTATTTTTCTTTTATGCTCCTTTTGCTCCAGATATTTTTCTCCAGGTACTTGAAAATATTAAACAATCATACTTGCAGCATCCGAGAGAGATGTTAATACTTTACATTACAGATCCAATTTCTCATCCCATATCTTCTGATGAAATTAAAGAATCTGGATTTAAACAGGTACGTGCAGAATTTCTGCCATTTGATATAGCTCAACGTCAAAGATTGTACTACGAACTATATGAAATATAGAAATTGTCTGATGTGAATTATTTCTGTTCAATTCAAATTTTAGAATCTAAAAAAACGATGGACTATAAAATTATTACCCCGACAGATCCCTTGTGGTTAGAAATATTAAGTAAGCTTCGACATGATATTTATCATTTACCTGGATATCTTTGTTTAGAAGCAACCCGACTTCGCACAATTCCCGAAGCTATTCTCATCTCTGATGGAGAAAAGATATTCTTCCTCCCTTACTTGATTCGGAGTTGTGAAAATATAGCAGATCACGAAATAGATACCCAAGATGTTTTTGACGTAATTTCACCCTACGGCTATCCAGGAATATTACTCAGTGAAACAGCCCTGAACACCCCAGGATTTTCAGATGCAGCTTTGGAGTTAATGAAACAAGAATTTCGGACTAGAGGAATCTGTTCTGCTTTCTTACGTTTGCATCCTATTCTTAATGAAAGTTTTACCGAAATTTTCCAACCAGAAACCTTTAGACTCAATGGGAAAACCGTCTCAGTGGACTTGAATGTTTCTAACTTGTGGAGTCAAACGAGAAAAGGACATCGCAGCACTATTAATAAGTGCAAACGTTTAGGAATGATTGCCAAAATAGTTTCATTTAAAGATTCCTTAGATGAGTTTGTTGCTATTTATGAAGAAACAATGGGACGAGTAAGTGCAACAACAGGGTACTATTCTTTTGATTCTGAATATTTTACTCAGATGAATGAATTGTTAGGTGATAACCTACATTTATGCGTGGTTGAATATGAAGATAAGATAGCTTGTGTTGGTTTGTATACTGAATGTTGTGGAATTGTTCAAAGTACATTGGGTGGAACAAGAAACGAGTTTATTAATTTATCACCCAGTAGTTTAGAAACAGATTTTGCTAGACTCTGGTTTCAAGAACGGGGGAATAAATTTTTGCACTTAGGTGGTGGATTTGGTGGTTCAACAGAAGATAGTTTATATATCTTCAAATCAGGTTTTTCTCCCCTTTCTCACACATTTTTAACATTACGTTTAATAGTTAATGAAGAAAAATATCATAACCTAGTTAATTTAAGAGCAAAAGCTATAGGCAAAAAAGCATCAGAGTTGTTGCAATCAGACTTCTTTCCTGCTTATCGTTCACATTAATATTGATCATGAATAAACCAATTCTTCTTTCCACTCCCCACATCGGCAACCAAGAATTACAATTCGTCCAAGAAGCATTTGCCACTAATTGGATTGCTCCCATTGGTCCCCATGTTGATGCTTTTGAACAAGAATTTTGTCAAATAACTGGCGCTAATTATGCGGCTGCTCTGAGTTCGGGAACTGCGGCCTTACACTTGGCTTTGCAATTAGTTGGAGTTCAAAGGGGAGATGAAGTTTTTTGTTCTACTTTGACCTTTGCAGCTACCGCTAATCCCATTACTTATTTAGGGGCAAAACCTGTATTTATTGATAGCGATCGCATTTCCTGGAACATGAACCCAGACTTGTTGCAGGAAGCTTTACAAAAACGCGCCTATTTTGGTAAATTACCCAAAGCAGTTGTAGTTGTACATTTGTATGGTCAAAGTGCAGATATAGAGCCAATTCTCAAAGCTTGCAATCAATATGATATTCCTCTAATTGAAGACGCGGCTGAAGCATTAGGTGCTACATACAAAGGGCTTTCTCCCGGCACTTTGGGAAAAATTGGTATTTACTCCTTCAATGGCAATAAAATCATCACTACCTCTGGTGGAGGAATGTTAGTTTCTGACGATGATCAATTAATTGCCAAAGCCAAATTTTTAGCAACTCAAGCCCGTGATCCTGCCCCCCATTATCAACATTCAGAAATAGGTTATAACTATCGTCTCAGTAACGTTTTAGCTGGTATTGGTCGTGGTCAATTAAAAGTTTTATCTGCAAGAGTAGCAGCTAGACGAAGAAACTTTGAAATTTACCAAGCGGCTTTGGCAAAATTACCAGGAATAGAATTTATGCCAGAAGCTAATTTTGGACATTCTACTCGCTGGTTAACGACTTTAACAATCAATCCAGAAGCTTTTGGTGCAGATAGAGAATATATCCGTCTCCAACTTGCCCAACAACAAATTGAAGCTCGTCCTGTGTGGAAACCATTGCATCTCCAACCTGTATTTTCTGAGTGTGAATATATTGGTGGTGAAGTGTCGAAAGATTTATTTATCCGTGGTCTGTGTTTACCGTCTGGCTCTAATCTTACAAAAGAAGATTTAGAAAGAGTTATTGACAATATTCAAGCACTTTGTTCCACAACATAAAAAACATCCAAACTTAATTTATTATGGAACTTCAAGAATCTTCTATATCCCTAGAGAAATATTGGACAATCCTTAAACGTCGTTGGCTGGCTACTTTATTTATTACTATTTCTGTTTTCATAATAGCACAGTTAGCTACATCTTTTAAAAAACCTCTTTATTTAGCAGAAGGTAAGCTACGTTTTCAACGAAATAATGCCACTTCTTCAATTACAGGATTAGGGACAGAAATAGGTAAACTAGATCCTCTCATGCAGCAGAGTAATCCCCTCAACACAGAAGTAGAAGTAATCCGTTCTCTGCCGATTATAGAAACAACTATAAGCCGACTAAATCTTCAAGATAGTAAAGGTATTGCCTTAAAAACTAAAATATTTCTCAATCACCTTACTGTCAAAGACATTAAAGGTGCTGATGTTCTGCAAATTACCTACACTCATACGAACCCAAAAACTGCTGCTCAAGTTGTAAATGAGCTAATTAAAATCTATTTAGAGCAAAATGTCTCTTCCCGCAGAGCCGAAGCAGCCGCAGCGCGTCAATTTATAGAAAAACAACTACCAAAAGCTGAATTAGTAGTTCGTAAAACTGAATCTGAATTAGCAGTTTTTAAAGAAAAAAATAAAATAGTTTCTTTACAAGAAGAAGCTAGTAAAGCAATAGAAGTTATTGGTGATTTACAGTTAAGAATTAACGATACTCAATCTCAACTAGCTAATATTAATTCACAATATCAAGTAATTAATCAACAATTGGGTATGAACCCAAAACAAGCATTATCAATGACTTCTATTAGCCAGATTTCTGGAGTGCAAGATATTCTCAAAGAAATTCAACAGCTACAATCACAATTGGCAAATAGACAAACTGTTCTACAGAATAATCACCCACAAATCATAGACTTACAAGATAAAATTACTTCTTTAAATAAAGTTATTGACAATAGAATATTTCAAGCTTTAGGCAAAAATAAACTCCAGGCAAAAAGTAACTTACAATTGAGTGCTTTGCAACAACAACTCTCTAGTAGACTAGTAGAATTAGAATCTAACCGTTTAGGTTTAGCAAGTCAAGCTAGTTCTTTATTAAAGTTACAATTTGCTTATAAACAACGATTAAATAATTTACCCAAATTAGAAGAACAACAACGTCAGCTAGAACGTAAATTACAGGCAGCACAATCTACCTATTCTTTATTACTTCAGAAGCTACAAGAAAGTCGCATTGCGGAAAATCAAAATTTAGGTAATGCTACTAAAATATCTGAAGCGGAAATCCCGGATGAACCTACTTCTTCTGCAATGATTTCCTATCTAAGTTCAGGCTTGTTGAGTATATTAGCAGCCTTGATGACTATATATATTTTAGAAATAAAAGATAAATCTATCAAGACTGTTGATGAAGCCAAAGAATTACTCGGATTGGCATTGTTAGGAGTTATTCCTACCATTAGAAATTCCCAGCTATCTAATCGTAAAAACGCAGCAATTACATCCTATAATGAAAGGATTATAATTCGAGATTTTCCTCGTTCTTCTATTAGTGAAGCTTACCGAATGTTGAGAGCAAATCTTAATTTTATCAGTGCCGATAGAGAACTAAAAGTTATTGTTGTCACAAGTTCTGTACCCCAAGAAGGTAAATCAACAGTAGCGGCTAATTTAGCTACAGCAATAGCACAAATGGATCGACAAGTTTTATTAATAGATGGAGATCTACACCGTCCCGTTCAGCATAAAATTTGGGACTTAATGAATAATCAAGGTTTAAGTAATTTAATTTTTAAACAGGAAGAAATTACCACTACTATCAAAAAAGTCATGCCTAATTTAGATGTTTTGACTTCTGGCATAGTTCCTCCTAGTCCCGCTGCTCTTCTTGACTCACAAAGAATGGCAACTTTAATGGCGAATTTCTCTGATAAATATGATTTTGTAATTGTTGATACACCAGCCTTAACTGTCGCTGCTGATGCCGTTACGTTGGGACAAATGGCTGACGGTGTTTTATTAGTAGTTCGTCCTGGTGTAGTTGATTCTGTTAATGCTACTTTTGCTAAAGAACTATTAGCCAAATCCGGTCAAAATGTCTTAGGACAGGTGGTTAATGGTATCATTATTAAAAATGAACCTCATAGCTATTACTACTTTCAAAAAGAAGACTATTTACAAACAATTGATCAAGAATCTCAACAAACTGTAAAAGTTTAGAAACATGGATTAAATAACTTACAATTTTAAATGTAATACCCATAAATGAATTTCGCTTCTATCTCTAAAACGCCATCGGTGATTGGATTTTGGGCATTTTTACCGAATCTTCGGCGATGCCTGCGGCGGGCGTAGCCATCACCAAAGCCTTGGCGGAGCAATTGTATTTTTGGGAATAAGTTGTGTGGATTAAAAATTGCCGTTTGAACGATTCCTCGGTCGCGCTTCACTATCAAAATTGTATTTCATCCTAATTTCATTTTCAAATGAAATACTAGTAGTCTGTCAAATAAATTTTGACGGATAAGGAAAAAATGAACCACGAAGACACGAAGAACACGAAGGAAGAAGGAGGAAGGAGGAAGGAGGAAGGAAGAAGAAAAATTTATTTACCCGTCAATTAGTCCTTGACAGACTACTAGTGTAAGAGTGCTATCTTTATGGTTATTTGGAGCAGGAGGAGCAATATTTGTTGGTGTTGCTGCTTTTGCCGCAGGTAGTTTTTGGTCAAGTCGTCGAATAGGTCAACGTTTTATATCAGTTAGTCATTCTAAATATGATGGTTTTACTTATGAAAATGAAACTGATATTAATAATCCCAAAAAACTAACTCCATCACATTCTGCTCCTGTCTCCGATCAACCAGACAATAACATTTAACTATCTAAAATCTAAAATGCTCAATAACATTGTCAGGTGGGTAATTGACCGCCGTTGGCTCGTAGTTTTAGCTACGAACCACGTATCCCTGACGGGACCGGAGGGATATAGGCACGTTCGCGGAGCGTCTCGTAGAGATAGGACACGAAGGAAGAAGGAAGAAGGAAGAATCAAAATGGCAACGAATAAACCCGTCAATTAGTTCTTGACAGACTACTAGATAAGGCTTTACAGGTCTTTTTAACCAAAAAAGTGCAAGATTATTGACAATAAATGTTTAAAATCCTTGCATTTTTACTAAAAATCACTGAGTAAATTTTAGAACTCATTGGCGAACCCTTCTCTTCCTTCTTCTTTCTTCCTCCTGACTCCGTGACTCGGTGACTTGACTCCTACCCCTAACGAAAAGACTTTTATGGCTTACGCCAAGCTATCAGCAAACCCTATGTATCTTCTTGAATATCAAACTTAGATTACAGATTTGTCATACTTCTTAATAAACCAACAGCGTAAACGCAAAACGTTCTAATCTAAAAATTGACAGAGTTAATTTACTGGGTTTTCTAGGCGTAACATTATTCATAAATATGCAAAAATGTCAAGCCTTAAAATAACCCAGGCTTAAGACAGAAACAATTAGGAGTCTTAAAAATCCATGAGTGTTAAGGCAAGCGGTGGAAGCTCAGTTGCGCGTCCGCAACTATATCAAACCTTACCTGTAGCCACAATTTCCCAAGCGGAACAACAAGACCGCTTTTTAGGAAGAGGTGAACTCAGTGAACTTGACAGTTATTTTGCCTCTGGGGCAAAACGGTTAGAAATTGCCAAGATTTTGACAGAAAGTTCCGAGATTATTGTCTCTCGTGCAGCTAACCGGATTTTCACTGGTGGTTCACCAATGGCTTTCTTAGAAAAGCCCCAAGAGCGAGAACTAGCAATGGTTGGTACTGGAGTTAGTGTCAAAGAGGCTATGGCACTAGGAACAGTCACTTACGTTGAAAGTCGTGGTGGTTTCTTTGAAAACCTGCGTTCTATTTTCAATACTTCTGCTGGTGGACCGACACCTCCCGGCTTTAGACCCATTAACGTAGCCCGTTATGGTCCTAGCAACATGGCTAAGAGCTTACGGGACTTGTCGTGGTTTTTGCGCTATGCTACCTATGCTATTGTCGCTGGTGACCCCAACATTATCTCTGTGAATACCAGAGGTTTACGGGAAATTATTGAAAATGCCTGTTCTGGTGAAGCAACCATCGTCGCTTTGCAGGAAATCAAAGCAGCGTCCTTGTCTTATTTCCGTAAAGATGCCGCAGCCACAGAAATTGTGACTCAGTACATGGATGTATTGCTGACAGAATTCAAAGCGCCCACACCTTCAACTAAAGTCCGTCAACGTCCTTCTGGTGACCAACAAGGGTTACAACTGCCGCAAATTTATGCTATTGCCGCAGAACGTCGTCCCAAGTACGCCATGAAGCCAGGTTTGTCTTCTAGCGAAAAAACAGAAGTAATCAAAGCGGCTTACAGACAAGTATTTGAGCGCGACATTACCCGTGCTTATAGCTTGTCAATCTCTGACTTGGAATCCAAAGTCAAAAATTGCGAAATCTCCATGAGGGAGTTTATTCGTCGTCTTGCTAAATCTTCCCTTTACCAAAAACAGTTTTACCAACCTTTTATTAACAGTCGGGTAATTGAATTGGCTTTCCGTCATATTTTAGGACGGGGTCCAAGTAGCCGAGAAGAAGTGCAAAAATACTTCTCCATTGTTTCTCTCAAAGGTTTGGCTGGTTTAGTTGATGCTTTGGTAGATTCCACCGAATACAGCGATTACTTTGGTGAAGAAACCGTTCCCTACATTCGTGGTTTAGGACAAGAAGCCCAAGAATGTCGCAACTGGGGACAACAGCAAGACCTGTTTAAATACAGTGCGCCTTTCCGGAAAGTTCCTCAGTTCATTACCACCTTTGCGGCTTACGAACAGCCATTACCTGACCAACATCCTTATGGTTCTGGTAATGACCCCTTAGAAATCCAATTTGGAGCGATTTTCCCGAAAGAAACCCGCAACCCCAGCAGCAGCCCTGCACCTTTTGGTAAGGATACCCGTCGGATCTTGATTCACCAAGGACCTGGTATCAATAACCAACTTAGCAATCCTAGAGCGCGAGATTTAGCTCCTGGAACTTTGGGTGCTAAGGTGTTCAAGTTAGACCAGTTACCTGGAACTATTGGTAAAAAAGCTGCTAAGGGTGTAAGTGTTAAATTCTCAGAAAGCTCTACCCAAGCGGTAATTAAGGCTACTTACCTGCAAGTTTTTGGTCGTGATGTTTACGAAGGTCAACGTCTAAAAGTTGCAGAAATCAAGCTGGAAAACGGCGATATCACTGTCCGCGAGTTTGTGCGGATTTTGGCCAAGTCGGATTTATTCCGCAAGCTGTATTGGACTTCTTTGTATGTCTGTAAAGCGATTGAATATATTCACCGTCGCTTGTTAGGTCGTCCTACTTACGGTCGTCAAGAGAACAACAAGTATTTTGACATTGCTGCTAAGAAGGGCTTCTATGCAGTTGTTGATGCCATTATTGACAGTGAAGAATACAGCCAAGCATTCAATGAAGATACAGTTCCTTACGAACGCTATCTAACTCCTGCTGGTGTGTCTTTACGTCAATTGCGCGTGGGAACAATTGCTCCAGATTTGGCGAATGTTGAAAGACAAGAAACTCCTCGCTTTGTGGAATTGGGTGCAGTCACAGAAATGCGGACTGAACCAGATATTGATTTCCGCATTAACCAAGGTGTTACTAAGCAACGTGAACAAACTAGGGTCTTTAAACTGACAGCAGTTAAGAATGACAAGGTTGCTGCTAACACTGTGATTAGCGGTGCTTATCGGCAGATTTTCGAGCGGGATATTGCTCCTTACATTTCTAAGAACGAATTCACGGTTCTAGAAAGTAAGTTGGTGAACGGTGAAATTACCGTTAAGGAATTTATTCAAGGTTTGGGTTACTCTAGCCTTTACCAGAAGGAATTTTACACACCTTACCCCAATACCAAAGTCATTGAGTTGGGGACTAAGCATTTCTTAGGTCGCGCCCCTATTGACCAAGCAGAAATTCGTAAATACAACCAAATTCTCGCTACTCAAGGTATTCGTGCCTTTATTAGCGAAATGGTAGATAGTGCAGAATATCGTCAGGTGTTTGGTGAAGATACTGTTCCTTATCGTCGTTTCCCCACTTTACCTGCTGCTAACTTCCCCAATACAGAGAAGTTGTACAACCAGCTAACTAAGCAAAATGATGATTTGGTTGTGCCTAGCTTTGCCACTGTTAAGCCGCGGATTAAAACTGAGAATACGCCAATTCTAGCCAAGGCGATCGCCGATTTGGCAGCCCAAGCCAAGAAAATGGACAAGACTAAACCCTTGTTTATTGAGTTGGGTCGTTCTTTCAATGATGGTCGTGGTCAGTCTGTAGAAGTTGGTGTGGGTACAAGCCGCCGCAAACCAGCCCGAATTTTCCGCGCTACCACTGGGACCAATTCCCCAGAAACCAATCAGGTAATTAATGCTATCTATGTCCAAGTTATGGACGTGTTTAGCGGTCAAGTTCCTGATTATTTCCGTCGTTCTAACTTAGATAGCAAATTGCGTAACGGGGAAATTACCGTGCGTGAGTTTGTCATGGAACTAGCCAGTTCTGATATCTACCGTAAACGGTTCTATACTCCTTATCCCAACACCAAGGTAATAGAATTCCTCTTCCGTCACCTTTTGGGACGCGCACCCGCTACCCAAGGCGAAATCCGTCGATATAACAAGTTATTGGCTGATAGCGGTTTAAGAGCGGCTGTAGAGGCAATTGTCAACAGTCCTGAGTATGCTCGTTACTTTGGTGAAGATGTTGTTCCTTACAAACGCTATCCATCTTTACCAGCAGGTAACTACTTGGGTAGTGTCCAGGCTGAAGCTGACTTAGTGAAACAATCTTGGTCTAGTTTGTCTCCCTCTGTTTTAACAGGTGGTCTTCCCAATAGATAGGTAAGAGGTGACAGGTGATAGGTGACAGGTGATAGGTGACAGGTGACAGGTGACAGGTGACAGAAAAGAGTGTTTGCAAGCTTTTCCCTGTTCCCTGTTTCCTATTCCCTATTCCCTGTCACCTATTCCCTATTCCCTATTCCCTATTCCCTATTCTCTGTCACCTGTCACCTGTTCCCTGTCACCTATTGAATGAGTGAATCTGAAAATAAGTGTTACAAAATATTAAGAGCAGTAATAAATGCTCAACATAATACTGGACAATGTTTTGCGGAAGGTAATTGAGTTTTCCACCTGGTTTACACCAAATCCAGTCAATCTGGCTAGAAATGTGAACCAAGATGTAAGGCCACTATCAACCACATAAAATCGTACCAGTTTAATCAAATCCTGGTTACATTAGTTTTGGAGGAATCCATTAATGAGTATCGTCACGAAAGCTATCGTGAATGCTGATGCAGAAGCTCGCTACCTCAGCCCCGGCGAATTAGACAGAATCAAAGGTTTTGTTGCTGGTGGCGCACAACGTCTTCGCATCGCTCAAGTATTGACCGAAAACCGCGAACGCATTGTTAAGCAAGCTGGCGACCAACTGTTCCAAAAACGTCCTGATGTTGTTTCCCCCGGTGGTAACGCTTACGGACAAGAAATGACAGCTACTTGTTTGCGTGACTTAGACTACTACCTACGTCTAGTTACCTACGGAATCGTTTCTGGCGATGTTACCGCTATTGAAGAAATCGGTATCGTTGGTGTTAGAGAAATGTACAAATCTTTGGGTACTCCCATTGATGCAGTTGCTGGTGGCGTTGCCGCTATGAAGAACGTTGCTGCTACCTTGTTGTCTGCTGAAGACGCTGGTGAAGCTGGTTCTTACTTCGACTACGTTGTTGGAGCAATGGGTTAGGTTTTAGCTATTTTTTGGCTCAAACTTAAACTGTGGCAATAAGGTTGGAAATAAGGAAAAAACAACAATGCAAGACGCAATTACCTCCGTTATCAATTCTTCAGACGTTCAAGGTAAATACCTTGATACCGCTGCTCTAGACAAGCTAAAAAGCTACTTCGCTACCGGTGAACTGCGCGTTCGTGCAGCTACAACCATCAGTGCTAACGCTGCTGCTATCGTTAAAGAAGCTGTAGCTAAATCTTTGTTGTACTCTGACATCACCCGTCCCGGTGGTAATATGTACACCACCCGTCGTTACGCAGCTTGTATCCGTGACTTGGATTACTACTTGCGTTACTCTACCTACGCTATGCTCGCTGGCGACGCTTCCATTTTGGATGAGCGTGTATTGAATGGTTTGAAAGAAACCTACAATTCCTTGGGAGTACCCGTAGGCGCTACCGTTCAAGCTATCCAAGCTATGAAGGAAGTAACCGCTAGTTTGGTTGGTCCTGACGCTGGTAAAGAAATGGGCGTTTACTTCGACTATATCTCCTCTGGCTTGAGCTAGGAATTAGCTTTGCACTTAGTTATATAGGTGCGGCTTGTATTAAGGTCTGGAGATCAATCATGATTACTAGAAGGTTCTCTTGCTAATTGATTGTAAGTGTTATCAGTCTGGTGTTGATGATTGGTTTCCAGTCTTGGAAAAAATAATTAAAGATTTTCACTCAATATATTTGAGATAAAAAAGTTTCCCAAACAATATCAGGAGATTTGAAACAAAATGGCTCGTTTATTTAAAGTAACTGCTTGTGTTCCTAGCCTAACTCGGACTCGCACCCAACGCGAATTACAAAATACTTACTTTACTAAGTTGGTTCCTTATGAAAATTGGTTCCGTGAACAACAACGCATCATGAAAATGGGTGGCAAGATTCTTAAGGTTGAATTAGCAACTGGTAAGCAAGGTACAAATACTGGTTTATCTTAATTTCTATAAATCAGAGTTTATTTTATTTTGATTTTGCAAGGGGTCTAAAAAGACCTCTTTTTTTGTGCCTTTGATATTAAGAAGCAATTTGCATTGTGCTTGGTTCAGGGATAGATTCACCTTCTGCTTCCCAAGCTTCTAAGTACATTTCAATTACTTCTTCACCATTATGAATTGCTTCTTGACGAGTTTTACCATGAGTACAAGGCATGATTACAAGATGGCTAAATTCTGGAATCGTGACTAAGAAAAGTTTATCTTCGTCTGACCATTGAACAATCATACTGTATTGATTCATATTCATAAATCCTAATCCTCCTTTAACTCTTCTAATTCAGCTAATAACTTTGCTAATTGCTTTTCTAGGTAAAGTGGGACATCATCTCCATCTTTACCTGGAATTGTTAATGTTTTTCTAATCAAAGGATGTGTCCATCTCTCATGACTGCCTTTCCCCCGTTTTGGTAGATACACAAACCCTTCTCGTGCAATCTCAGCTTTTAATTCCCGAATTTTTCTGGGCATTGATTTCGGCTATTTCTGTATGTGTGATTACAGGAACTAAAACTTCTGTAAGTCGGGTGGTTGTTCTTTACAAACAAGGTGCAAATGCTGAAGAAATTGCCTGTCGCATTAGTCGTCTCAATCTTGCCCAAGTTTATGGGGCTTTAGCTTATTATCATGCTAATCGTGATCAAATAGAAACTGAGTTAGCTGAATCGGAGGCAGAATACTGGAATTTGGCAAATTTACATAACCAAAAAGACTAAGATTCTACAAATGACTAAGATAAAGCTTTATATTGATGAAGACTCTATGGATGAAGACTTTGTTCAAGCCTTGCGTTCCCGTAATCAAGTATCTATTATGAGCGATCGCTTTATACAAATTACATAGAATACACCATTATTTCTTACCTTTAAAATGGAAGATAATGAATTTGTCCTGCTAATTCTTCCTGTAAACAGCATTCTATCAAAAGCAGAATATCTTCTATTACCTGTCCAATTCGAGCATCAGTACCAACTTCAATAACTCCTGGCATTGCTTGACCTTTTGTGATCCGTTCATAGGCATAGCTCGTAATTGTAGCGACATCATGAGTAAGTAAAACTCGATTTTCTTCGGCTGCCCATGCTAGTATAGTTGGGTCATCTGCACCTAAAAGACCAACATCTTGGACTCTAACAATATCAATATTAGGGTCACGTCGCCACAAACCTCTAACAATAGTATTATCAAAATTCTCGTCAGCAAGCAGTTTTAACATACTGCCCTTTCTGCCTTGCGAGCGCGTAATCTATTCCGCAATCCTTGTGAATCAAACCTTTCCTCATTTATGCTGCGAATTTCCTGCGCTTGTTGCTGTCTCTGTTGTAGGTAAACTTCAACCTCTTGTTGATGATTGAGATAAAAGGCAATAGTAGCATAGACATCAGCAAGTTTAAGAGATGGATAACGGTAAATAATTTCTTCTGCTGTTGCTCCTTGATTGAAAATAGTAACTATAGTATCTAGGGTTACACGAGTTTTATGAATAACAACTACTCCATCCTTTGTAGTTTCCAGTGGTGCAGTTTCAGTGATAATTGCTAATGCCATAATTAATCACAATATAGTTATTTTTAATAATAGCAAATTTATAGAAGAGGCGGTATTACCTCAAGTATCTATTATGAGCGATCGCGAAGCGCGACCTAGGAATTGCTACCTAACAATTTACTTATATAAACTAATTTATGAAACTATTAAAACTCCCATTCAATCACAGCCAGAATAGCAGCATTAATTTTTGGTATTGTGAAGTTATGGATTTTTGTTTCTTGTAACAGTGTGGTTGTTACTAAGACTGTTTGTACAGCTAGTTGTTTAGCGATTCCTAGGTCGCGCTTCGCGATCGCATAACTGTAGCCTGAAACCATATCGTCAATATTGCCCAGACCACAATATTAGTTAAAACTACCCAGTAATCGTTCCCGTCAAAGGTGAACTAGCACTAGCGTAGTCCTTCATTGGCATTCTTCCCGACAAATAAGCCATCCGACCGGCAATAGTAGCCAAATTCATCGCATAAGCCATTACTGGAGCATTCTGAGCCAAGGCGATCGCACTATTAATTAATAACGCATCTGCCCCCAATTCCATCGCCTCAGCCGCTTGTGAAGGCGCACCAATACCAGCATCTACCACCACAGGGATCTTGGCATTTTCAATAATAATCTGAATATTGGCAGTAGTTTTCAGCCCTTGTCCAGAACCAATAGGCGCTGCTAAAGGCATGACTGTAGCACAACCCACCTCTTCCAACCGCTTGGCTAACATCGGATCAGCATTAATATAAGGTAATACAGCAAAACCTTCTTTTACCAACTGTTCCGCAGCTTGCAAAGTGCCAATGGGATCAGGTAATAAATATTTAGCATCAGGTATCACTTCTAACTTGACAAAATTATTATCTTCCTGTCCTAATAACTTCGCCATTTCCCGTCCTAACCGGGCTACCCGAATGGCTTCTTCTGCGGTTTGACAGCCAGCAGTATTAGGCAACATCCAGATTTTAGTCCAATCTAAGGCTTCTGCTAAACCTTCATGTCCTGGGGCATTAGTTTGTACTCGTCGTACAGCCACAGTCACAATTTGACAACCACTAGCAGCGACACTTTGCTGCATTTCCTGGATATTGCGATATTTACCAGTTCCCGTCATTAACCGAGATTTAAAGCTTTTCCCCGCAATAATTAATGGTGAATCTGTAACAGTTAAATCGGATATTTCTGGGTTACGGCGTTCAGCAGGAGTAGAATGAATTAACATTGGTGTAGTAGTAGATGACACAGCAGAAAAGCGGGAATAATGAAAATTAACTAAAAGAGGATCTGCCTTTTGTTCGCAAATCAAATCAGCAATTAATGTAGCTGTAATTGGTGCAAGTAAAATCCCATTGCGATAATGACCAGTAGCAAAAGTTAAATTATCACAATGACTATGACCCAAAATAGGTAATTCATCGGAAGTAGCTGGACGAAATCCCCACCAAAGTTCTTGCAGAGGATAATTCTCTAATTGTGGATATAGTCGAATAGCTGATTGTAATAAACTTTGAATTCCCCCTGGAGTATTATCGCCAGTAAATCCCACATCTTCGCTAGTTGCACCAATCACGATAGAACGATTACGGCGGGGAACAATGTAAATATTTTCACCAAATAGGACTCTGGTTAAAGGTAATTCAGTAATAGCATCTGGGACTCGCAAACTCAACATTTGTCCTTTGCGGGGACGTACTGGTAAAGGCAATAATTGATTAACCCAAGCACCAGCACTTAACAGATAATGGTCAGCGCGAAATAAACCAGTATTAGTTTGGACACCGATAACTTTTCCCTGTTGTTGAGAAATTGCTTCTACGGTAATTCCATCTTTAAAAACAATACCCAAAGACTCGGCCGCAGCCCGCAGAACTTTAATTACAGCCCGGTTATCAACTTGTCCATCTTCAGGATACCACCAGCCACCGATGACATCTGTACCCAAACCTGGTTGATATTGGTTAATAGTATCTTTATCCAACCAGTTAGCGTTTCTGTGTACCTGGTTTTGAGGTTGTTGATAAACTGGTGCGAGGATACCACAAGGCCAATAACCCGTATTTAAACCAGTTAATTCCTCTAATTTTTGTGTCCAGTCTAAATATAAATTACGCGATCGCCTACATAAAGACAACATCGCCTCATTAGTAATATTTTCCGCATCAGGAGCTAACATTCCCGCTGCGGCATGGCTGGCTGCGGCAGTAAAATCACGGCAAAGTACAGTTACAGTTGCGCCCCGCAATCTCAGTTCAACACCGCAAGCCAACCCGATAATACCACCACCAATAATTAAAACATCATTAGTCATTAGTCAGTAGGGGCGCAGGTCCTGCGCCCAGTCATTAGTCATCAGTAAATAACTAATAACCTATCAGGGTTGTTAATTGGTGATTGGGAATTAAGAATTAGGATAAAATTGATTACCCATTACCATAAAGCCCGAATCGGTCTTTTCTCTTGGCTGTTATTACTACTGGAATTTGAGTTGCTGTCTGTAGTAGCAGTTTCATTATTAGAACTGGAAGTTTCATTGGTAGTACTGGAACTGTTATTACCGCCACTGGAACTGTTATTACCACCACTGGTTTCTTGTGTAGTATTAGAAGAATTGTTTGTAGTCTCTGTAGAAGCATTACTTTGAGCTACACTAGTCCGGCGGCTTTCAGTAGCAGAATTATTACCAGAATTATTTCCAGTTAAGGTTTCTGACTCATTACTACTAGTATTTTCTGAATCATTCCCATTGGCAGCACTATTGACATTAATATTAGCCGGAAGAACACTAGATGCTCTGCGTCCTTGGGGAACATTAGCAGTTTGTTGTCCGCCCATAGGAAAGTTAATTCCTAGTAACGTACCTAGTAAAATTGCTACGCCGCCAGCCATTAAAATTAAGGGTGTCCATCTACCCATCTTGTTTCTCTCCTTGTAAACCTTCTGGTGTCCAAACTAATTAAGAACCTTAACCCCAAAACCCATTAAATTTAGTTACTTTAACATCACCTAAAACCTGAGTTTAATCAGTTAAACGTAGGCTACTTTTAGGAGAATCGGGAGGAAGGGAACGTCGCGATTGCTGATGCTTTATTTGTTGCGGCTACCTCACCTTCTACTTTAACCGCACAAGTACCATAAGTGCCAATAGCTCTACTCATATTTAACAGGATTTTAGGTAGCGTTTCCTTTCGTTGTCTTTTGCATTAAAACAGCCTAGAATTGAATTATTAACAACGGTCGTTAGAACCCTCCCCCTATAGAAGTTTTCGCAGCTTCTAGAATATATATAGCGGTCAGGTAGACCCTGTTAGTCTATAGGTTGGTAGTGCTAACATTTTCATAGAAAAACAGGAAAAATGTTAGCCATTATTAGCATTTTTGGATTGGCGTATTGAAATTACCAAAATAGCTTTTTACCCCACCCTAACCCTCCCCAATACATCGGTGAGGGAACTTGATTTTCCGGTTTCCCTATTTATAAGGGGGGATTAAGGGGGGTAAAAAATCACAACGGATTACTTTTTAAACATCCTCTCTGGTGTCAGTGTTGAAACAAAGGTTCACCAAATTTTTATGACCATAACTCCCTCCAATCAACTTTGGCTCTATGACACTACGCTCCGAGATGGAACTCAACGGGAAGGACTGTCAGTGTCTATAGAAGATAAGTTACGTATTGCTCACAAAATTGATGAATTAGGTATTCCTTTTATTGAAGGTGGTTGGCCAGGAGCAAATCCTAAGGATGTGGAATTTTTCTGGCAACTTCAAGAAAATCCCCTCAAACAAGCAGAAGTTGTCCCCTTTTGTTCCACCCGTCGTCCCCATACCAACGCCGCAGATGAACCCATGCTGCAAGCGATTTTGGCGGCAGGTACACGCTGGGTGACAATTTTCGGTAAATCCTGGGATTTGCACGTTACAGCCGGACTCAAGACCAGTCTGGAGGAAAATTTAGCCATGATTGGTGACACCATCGAGTATCTACGTTCTCAGGGACGACGGGTAATTTACGATGCTGAACATTGGTTTGATGGTTATAAGCAAAATCCTGATTATGCCTTACAGACGCTCAACGCAGCAGTCACGGCCGGGGCAGAATGGTTAGTTTTATGTGATACCAATGGTGGGACTTTACCTCATGAAGTTTCACAAATTGTGGAATTAGTCATTAGTCAAGAACAAAGGACAATTCCCCAAATAGGTATACATACTCATAATGATTCTGAAATGGCGGTTGCTAATGCCTTAGCAGCAGTTATGGCTGGAGCTAAAATGGTACAAGGGACAATTAATGGTTATGGGGAACGTTGCGGTAATGCCAATCTGTGTTCTGTGATTCCCAATTTACAACTAAAGCTGGGTTATAGTTGTATCGGCGAACACCAGCTAAGTCAACTTACAGAAGCTAGTCGGTTTGTCAGCGAAGTTGTCAATCTCGCACCAGATGAACACGCACCTTTTGTCGGACTTTCGGCTTTTGCTCATAAAGGGGGAATTCATGTCTCTGCGGTGGAACGTAATCCTTTAACCTATGAACATATTCAACCGGAATTGGTAGGAAATCATCGCCGCATTGTCATTTCTGAACAGTCTGGTTTAAGTAATGTATTGGCTAAAGCTAGAACTTGTGGAATTGAATTAGATAAAGATCATCCTCAAGCCAGACAAATTCTCCAACGCATGAAGGAATTGGAGAGTCAAGGCTATCAATTTGAAGCCGCAGAAGCTAGTTTTATCCTGTTGATGTATGAGGCTTTATCACTTCGAGAATTATTTTTTGAAGTCAAAGGTTTTCAAGTTCACTGTGATTTGGTAGAGATGAAAGAAACTACCCATTCTTTAGCAACGGTGAAGGTAGCTGTTAATGGGAAAAATATTCTCGAAGCAGCAGAAGGCAATGGACCAGTAGCGGCTTTGGATGCAGCTTTACGTAAAGCTTTGGTGAACTTTTATCCGCAAATTGCTGATTTTGAATTGACTGATTATAAAGTCAGAATTCTCAACGGAAATACGGGGACATCTGCGAAAACTCGTGCTTTAGTAGAGTCGGGTAATGGTCAACAACGCTGGACAACTATAGGAGTTTCTTCTAACATTTTGGAAGCTTCTTATCAAGCTGTAGTTGAAGGTTTGGAATATGGTTTATTGCTACATTTCCAAGCAGAAAAGGCGTTAAAATTTTAGAGGTAGATCCCCCTAAATTCACCTTAAAAAGGGGGACTTTGATGGATTTATTCCCTCCTTACAGCACTTCCTTTGTGTTATGAGGTACAAGAACCCCACCCCCAACCCCCTGACAAGTGTAGGTTTTTTACATCGAGATTGATAATAGGGTCCAGACTTGGCAGACAAGGAGGGAAAGTGGACAAGGAGGAAGGAGAAAGAAGAATTAAAACCTATGAAGATAGGGAACATATCGGGCAGAATTTTCCGGTTCTTTTTCTTCATACTCCCTTGTCTACTTTCCTTCCTTGTCTTCCAAGTCCCGCATAAAACCCAATTGTAAAAAACCTACACCTGTCAGCCCCCAACCCCCTCCCCGCAAGCGATGAGGGGGCTAAGAT
>JANMEE010000002.1:0-12734 GCA_031376645.1 Dolichospermum sp. OTE_75_concoct_329_sub
ACAAATTCACCTTGATTAATTTGGCAATTAATATCATTTAATATGGGACGCTGTAAGGCTGAAATATAACCTGTTTCCAAATGACAACATTCAATAAAATTCACGTTACTTTGAGATAATTTGGATAAATGATAATTTTTATGTGCTACTTGGTCAATAGTCATGGCTAATAAAAATATGATAATTTTTCTCCTATCTTGCTCCCCTCCTCGCTTGCACCGGAGGGGTTGGGGGCTGACAAGTGTAGGTTTTTTACATTGAGATTGATAATAGGGGCCAGACTTGGCAGACAAGGAGGGAAAGTGGACAAGGAGGAAGGACAAAGAAGAATTAAAACCTATGAAGATAGGGAACATATCGGGCAGAATTTTCCGGTTCTTTCTCTTCACACTCCCTTGTCTACTTTCCTTCCTTGTCTTCCAAGTCCTGCATAAAACCTAATTGTAAAAAACCTACACCTGTCAGGGGGTTGGGGGTGGGGTTATATTTATTCCATTCCCACGTTTTTTAAAGCTTCTCGCACTGGTCGAAGATGACGATCATGATCAACTTTTACCAATTCTGTAGAATTATATAAACTGGTTAGCAATTGATTATTGTCTGATTTATTTAACTTTAATAAAGCATTAATCAGCTTTTCTCTAATGACAACTGGGACATCATAAACAATCGCAATCCCATGAGAAGGAACACCAGAAATTTTATGTAATAACTTCACCTTATCTCTATTCTCAGCCGCAAGATAGGGAGGAAAAAGAGCATATTCTGATACTACAGCTACATCAGTTTGACCTCTAACTACAGCGTCTAAAGCTTTGCTATAATTTCCACCATAACTGTAGGTTCTCAAGTCCTTATCGTAACTTTCGGAATCAATGCTCATCCCGAAGTTGCAAAACCATTATTATTATAATAATAGGAAATTGGGGCGTATTTTATAGCAAATGCTAAATCACCTGATATTTAATATAAGCCCTGCACTCGGAGTTTGAGGTTTAGCACCCATATCAGCAAAAATATTGACTGCAATTTGTTTGGCACGAATATCTTCACGAGGGTTCGTGACTGTGTCACTGTCCAGTCCCCATATCCATTGAATTGAGCCGCAGGAGAAGACCTTAGCACTACTGGATGCCGTATAGCGGACAGCGTTTGTAATGTTAACATTTGTGTCTGGTGGGAGAGGTGGAAGTTCTCCTACTTGCTGAACCGGAGATTGAGATAAAACAACTAACCCTGACGGGGTAAAGCCATTATTCACCACAGCATCCCACTCATATCCCACCAAACCTGAAAGGGTCTCTCCATCCTGAATGCCCGTATGGGCATAGTAAGGATCTGAGGCATTGGTCACCACAAAATCAGCACCCTTATAGACCATATTGCCCCCCAATGAACCATAGTCTCCGACATACATAACTCCCAACAACGAATTCTCAGGACGATTGAGTTCATGACTACGGAATAGAGTCGTTGCTTGACTAGGGTCAACTTTTGCCAATGGATCAAGCTCCCAATCTTGCTTATAGCAAACCATTACTCGATTTGCTGCTCCTGTACTAGAAGGCTCAAACCGAATGCGCCAATGGGCAGTATTGGCTGATAAGAAAACCAGGTTAATGCCGTTGTCCCGTGCTTGTTCAACAGAGGTAAACATTTCCATTGACCAGTATTCATCATGACCAACGGATAGAAAGATATTTTGAGAATATATCTGGATAGGATTGGCATGAACATCCAGATTGGTATAGTACGAAACATCATAGCCTTGGGATTCAAGCCATCGCACCATGTTGTATTCCCAGGTCAAGATATTGTTGAATGCTTCTAGATTGATTGACTTGAAGGGGCGATCAAAGGAAACAGCGTAGGCCCGTTGCCCATTCCCACCGGACGACTTCTGACACAGCAATCGCCTAACTAACTGCAAGCCAAGGGGAAAAGCACCAGCCCCCTGACTCCCGCAACTATTGTAATTGTATAAACTGTAGCCCCCATAGTTGTTGTAGGCCTGGTAGGTGGTAAAGCCAGCTTGAAATCCAATATCCGATGGGCGATCGTCATTTCGCACCGCAAACCACACTTGAGATTCTTTACCAGTTCTGAGATCAGTCAACTTTCCAATGTAAATACCGCTAGTCCAGTCATCACCCACCTGCAAAGTATAGGACGTACTCCAGTTACATTCAACTAACCGGGTGTTTGGATTGATCGTAGGACTCGATTGGGTACTACCATGCAGTAAACCACTGGTCACTATGAATCGGCCACCTGTGCCTCCATAATATCCTAACCGATAAAAGTCGATCGTGTATTGACCAATACGAGCTAATGAAACCTTGAATTGGAGAGATTCGCCCCGATTAACGCTGGCTGCTGCGGCATAGGCTGCAATCTCGTTATTTCTAGCCTGGTGAGTGATTTCCCAATTTCGTGTACCTACCTTTTGATTTTCAAGCACAATGGGATTGAGAGTCGCTACAGTGACTCTATTGCTAAAGACTGTCTTAACGGTATTATCAGCACCAGCATAGATTGCCCTGGCTCGGACTTGTTTATTTAATAGAGAAGTATCTATTGTTAAGGTCTTGTTGGTTGCATTGGGGACAATTTCCCAGGTGTTATTCAGGAACTGTTGCCATTGATAGCGAATAGGGGCATTCCCAATACCATCGCTGTCAAAAACACCAACTGTGAGCCTGTTGCCCACTGTAGCACTGCCCCTTAATAGAATTTTTCCTGCCCCCGCAAGGTTTTCTGCACCTTCATCTGTAAACATTATCGACATACCAATAGCAAAACTTGAACGACCTGTTCTTGTTCTTGTTCAGTCATTTGAAAGAAAAGTGGCAACAGAATGGCATGCTCCTGAGCTTGCTCACTCTCACGCAGGCGATCGCATCGGCTGAATGCACAATCACAATCTGCCCGAGCTATTCCGCAAGTCCAGGACTCCTCTTGGTAGGCAGGCTCACGATGGACACACATAATTCCATGTCGCGTAGACACTCCAGCATCTAGCATTATCTGCCTCACCTGCCTTTGGTTGGAGTGGTCTGGTAATCGCACGCAATAACTCTGCCAGTTACTCCTAGCCTGCGCTGGTTCTAGAGGCAGCTTCAATCCCGGCACCTCAGCTAGCATTTGCTGATAACGTTCTGCCAAATAACGACGACGCGCCACAATTTCTGGCAACCGTTTGAGTTGTTCTCGGCCTATAGCTGCTTGGATGTCTGTCATGCGGTAGTTGTAGCCCAACATCAGATAAGACTCAGAGATAACTTGTTTAGCCCCATGGCGGACAGTATCAGCAACACTCATACCATGTTGTCGCCAAAGTCGAAATTGTCGATCCCATGCGGATGAAGTCGTAGTAAGTATGCCACCCTCCCCTGTGGTGATGATCTTACGGGGATGAAACGAAAAGCAAGCGATATCTCCGCGAGGTTTACCGATTTTCTCCCATTGACCATCCCAGAGAATTTCACTGCCGATTGCACAAGCTGCATCTTCAATCACTGGCAACCCGTAACGGTGAGCTATCTCTAAGATGGCTTTGAGATCGCAAGGCATTCCCATCTGATGAACAATGAGAATAGCACGAGTCCTTTCGCTGATGGCATATTCAATTAATAACGGGTTGATGTTGTATGTCTGCGGCTCAATATCTACAAAGACTGGAATCCCACCACAGTAGCGGATACTATTAGCAGTGGCAATATAAGAGTGACTGACAGTAATCACCTCATCTCCTGGCTGCACACCTACAGCTAACAGTGCCAAGTGTAAAGCCGTAGTGCAATTAGAAACAGCACAAGCATGGTTTGCCCCTACATAGGCTGCAAACTCCTGCTCAAATGCTGCCACTTCTGGTCCTTGAGTTACCCAACCGGACATGATAGCCCGTCTGGCAGCTTCGGCTTCTAGTTCCCCAATCCAGGGTTTAGCAATGGGGATATTCTGCATCTGCTTAGACATTGCTTGTTTCCTTTGTCAGTTGTTGTTTCTGCCACCATGTAAACAACTGAAATAACCCAGTTTCTAGAGATGTCTGTGCTTCAAAGCCTAATAATTGCTTGGCTTTGTTCACATCTGCCAGTCGGCGCTGCACCGAGTTAACTTTACGTTCTGGTCTATATTCTGGTTTCAGATTAGATCCCATCACCTTTAGCAAGCTATACGCTAGGTCATTTAAACTGGTTTCCACACCACTAGCAATATTGAAAACCTCATCTGTGACATTGGCTTTGGCTGCTAAGATGTTGGCTCTAGCGATATCTTCGATATACACAAAATCCATTGTTTGCTCACCGTTACCAAAAATCAGTGGTGGCTGACCTGCAATAATCCGCTCCATCCAGCGAATTAGTACCTCAGTGTAAACACCGTAAATATCCATTCGGGGTCCGTAAACGTTGAAGTAGCGTAATGCTAGATAATCCAGTCCATACATTTCATAAAAACTGCGGAATAACCCCTCATTAAAGGTTTTCGCTGCACCGTATATGGTGCGGTTATTGTAGGGATGATGAGATTCAGTTGTGGGGAAATCTTCTGCCATGCCATATATTGAAGCTGAAGAGGCTGCAACTACCTTTTTTACCCCAGCTTTGACTGCTGCTTCTAAGATATTGAAAGTACCATCTGCGAGAACTTCTAAAGCCAGACGCGGTTCTTCGGCACATTGGGTAATCCGAATGGCGGCTTGATGAAAGACTATATCCACACCTTGCATGATATCAGCAAGGAGTTTTTGATCCCGGATATCTCCCTCAACAACAACCAAAGGACCATTAGCTTGTGTCCCAGCTAGGTTATCACGACATCCACGGGTAAAGTTATCTAAAACAATAATCTCTGATACTCCCTCTTTGACCAGTAAATCGGCAATATGAGAGCCAACTAAACCTGCACCACCTGTAATTAAAATTCGTTTATTTTGCATTTTTTATCTTCTCCAATGCTTCAAATCCTTCTCGCCAGCGTAAAAACTGAGCAGGAACACCAGCTACAATTGCGTAGGGTGGTACATCTTTGGTAACAACTGCTCCAGCACCAACAATACTGCCTTGACCAATTGTGACTCCCGGAAGAATCACCGCATTCATGCCAATATCGGCTCCTGTTTCCACCTTTACTAATTTGATTTCTAAGTCTGTTTGAGTAATGGGAATGTCAATTGGTAATCCGGTATGAGTTGAACCTAGGACTTTTGCCCCTGGACCCCATCCCACGTAATCTTCAATAATCAAGTTTCGAGCGTCAAAATAGCTCTGTGGTCCAATCCAGACGTGATTACCGATGATGCATTTACCATCAAATCGCCCCTGAATGTATGTTTGTGAACCAATGAAGACCTGATTGCCGATTTCAAAAGTTTCTGGATGTTTAAAACTGACGTTAGTGCCAATATGAACACCGTCTCCAAATTTACAGGCCATGGCACGGCAAATAATTCGCCGCATTAAGAAATCAAAATCGGTTTCACCCAAAGCAAAACGAGTATAGATCTCAATTAAATTCTGATTGCTATACTGATGGCGTAAAGACTTTGCCATTTCTAGGGCAAATTCTGGATCTGGTTGGAAGTTTTGGCAACCGTGTACAGCTTTCACTAGCCTAGTTTTGATCAGTTCAGACATGGAATCCTCTCAGATACTGCGACACTAACAGCTTTTATTTGGACTGAAGATAGTTCTGCAAACATAGGCAGGGATAACACTTCTCTAGATGCTAGTTCTGAATGTGGAAAATCTCCAAGTTGATATCCTAAATCTATGTAAGCTGGTTGTAAATGCACAGGAATTGGGTAGTGAATGCCTGTTTGAATTCCCTGCTCATGTAAATGCTGTTGTAGTAAATCCCGTTCTGTTGAGCGGACAGCATAGATATGGTAAACGTGATGGCTGTATGGCATGACTGTGGGAGTGATCACGGCTGCTTTTTTGAGTAGTTTGTCATACTGGGTAGCGATCGCTTTTCTAGCTTTGGTCCAGGCATCTAAGTGACGTAATTTCACCCGCAATATTGCCCCTTGTAAGCCATCCATGCGGTAGTTATAACCCTTGAGAACATGATGATACCTGCGTTCTTGTCCCCAGTCGCGCAGCATCTGGATTGTGTGGGCATATTCAGGATTATTGGTGACGACCATGCCACCTTCACCGTAAGCACCTAGGTTTTTACCAGGATAAAAGCTGAAACAACCTAAATCCCCAATACTACCAACTCGTTGCCCTTTGTACTCAGCCCTATGTGCTTGGGCAGCATCCTCAATTACAGTCAGATGATAACGTTGAGCTATCTCTAAAATTGGGTCCATATCTGCCGGCTGACCGTAGAGATGCACTGGCAAAATCGCCTTAGTCTGTGGGGTAATGGCTGCCTCAATCTGCATTACATCTATGGTGTAGGAAATTGGGTCAATATCTACCAATACAGGAGTTGCACCAGTGTAATAAATGGCTGCAACGGTAGCGATAAAGGTAAAAGGTGTGGTAATCACTTCATCACCCGGACCAATGCCAGCAGCTAATAATGCTAGATGCAGCGCACTAGTCCCTGTATTTACCGCAATACCATAGTCAGCACCACAATAGTCAGAAAACTCGGATTCTAAAGCAACTACCTCACTGCCTAAAACAAATTGCGTACTTTCTAAAGCTTTAAAAACAGCGGTATCAATTTCATCTTTAATGCTAAGGTACTGAGATTTTAAATCTACGAATGGAATCATGCTACCACCTCTGTTAAGTCAAGTTCAACTAATCGTCCTTGCTGCTTAATGGATTGGGTCGCAGCTTCCAGAATTCTGACTATCCGCAGTCCTGCTTCTCCATCAGTAATGGGGCGATCGCCTGACTGAATACAATGAATGAAGTGTAATGCCTCTGTTTGCAATGCTTCCGTCATATCTAACTTAGGAGACCATATATCACCCGTGCGATAGCCAACCAGCATCTGATAAACGTTCTCAGGACTACCATTCACCGTAATTCCCTTGTCGTATACCTTAATCTTTTCACTTGGTTCTAAATCGTCATAACAGATCATCTTTTGGCTGCCACCCAGCATTGTCCGCCGCACTTTGACTGGTGCGAGCCAATTGACATGAATATGGGCAATTATGTTACTAGTAAAAAATAACGTTAAGTAAGCAATATTTTCTACCTCCCCTGCAATATGGCTCATCCCTGTAGCTGACACAGCATAGGGCTTAGAATCCAATACATAGTCCATGATGGCGAGGTCATGGACTGCCAGATCCCACAAGACATTGACATCGTGCTGAAAAATTCCCAGGTTAACGCGCACCGAATCATAGTAGTAAATCTCTCCTAAAGCATTGCTGGCGACCAAATCCCGCATCTTACGAACTGCACCCGTATAGACAAAAGTATGATCCACCATTAAGATCAGATTATACCGAGCTGCCTCATTAATTAATTGGTGTGCTTGTTGGGTTGTCAGTGCCATTGGTTTTTCGAGCATGACATGTTTGCCCGCCTGCAATGCTGCTACCGCTAAATCAAAGTGAGTGGAAACAGGTGTGGCAATGACCACAGCATCAATCTCAGGATCGGTAAAAATATCTTGACAATTTGTGGTAACGTGAATCGTCGGGTAGCGAGTCTTCACCTTTTCTAGTAATTCCAGTTTCAAATCACTAACGGTTTTTACTCGCGCCCCTGAAATTTCCGAAAAATTGCGAACCAGATTAGGTCCCCAGTAACCATAACCAATGACACCGATATTAATAGGGTTTTGCATAGTATTTGATAAAAGATAGGCAGAGTGCTTTAAATCTCAGTTATTGAATTGCATTGGCTTCCGCTATTCACTGTTGGGGTATTGACGCGATCGCGCACATCCCCCAGCACCTGAGCAGGTACCCCAACAACAATGGCATAGTCAGATACATCGCGCGTTACAACTGCCCCAGATCCGACAATCGCCATTCTGCCAATGGTCACCCCTGCCAAAATAGTCGCATTACTACCAATGGATGCGCCCTGTTTCACAATCGTTTTAACAATATGCCAGTCTGCTTCAGTCTGCAAACTGCCATCCTCATTGGTTGCACGAGGATATAAATCATTCGTAAACATTACTCCATGGGCAATTAGCACATCATCTTCAATTACAACTCCCTCACAGAGAAAGCTGTGGGATGAAATTTTACACCGACATCCAACAACGACATTTTTCTGAATCTCTACAAAAGTGCCAATTTTAGTTTCCTCTCCAACTTCACATCCATAAAGGTTAACGAGATGGGGATGAAAAATCGTCACGTTTTTGCCTAACTTGACATTATCACTGACTGCCATAATTTACTTTCGGACAATGCAAAATACAGATACTTAATCAAAGCTGACAACTGACCCAGTTTGTGCAGCATTGGATTTACAGAACTTTAACATTGTATGACTGTAATTTCCCAAAAGAACAACGTTCACAAAAAACTTTTGGATACATTAGAACCTGGTTTCAACAAATAATCTATCCATTTGGACAACTATTGAAAGGATTAAATGTGAAATATGGTAAGTGAATAAAGTTACCTATGGTGATTATAATCCGATAGGATGTCTTCATAAATCTTGATAAAGTTGGTGGTATATTTATCCTCACTAAAATCAGTTAAAGCCTTTTGTCGAGCCGCTAAACCTATTTGTTCTGCTAAAGCTTTATTTCCTAATAAAAGTAATAGAGCTTTAGCTAAGGCTGAAGCATCTTTTGGTGGAACAAGAAAGCCGGTGATCCCTTCGTCAATAATCTCTGGTTGTGCCCCTACAGCACTAGCAATAACCGCCGTTCCCCGCATCATTGCTTCAATGGTAACATTACCAAAAGGTTCATCCCATAAAGAGGGAACAACCTGCACCCACGCACAATTAAACTTATTTTCTAAATCTTGACGGGTTAAATAGCCTAGCCAGGTCACATTTTCTAAAAGGCCTAATTTTTGAGCCAATTGATGTAACCGATCTTCCTCATCTCCTTGTCCAGCTATCAGCAATTGAGCTGTAGGAAGAGTAGCTACTAACTGAGAAAATGCTGCCAATAAAATCTTAACGCCTTTTTCTGAGGACAATCTTCCAGCAAAAACAACGATAGGAGGATTAGTTAAAACAGGACGAATTTCTCTTTTTTCGACTCCATTATAAACAACTTTTACAGGTGATAAAGACTCCTGTTCAAGCTGCATTTTCATCTGATGATTTAGTGCTACTACGAGATTAAAGTCATGTTTCCAGCGTTTCCATAATTGACGCTGTAGCATCAACACAGTCCAAGATTGGGGGGTTAGACAATTCTGAGTCAGACAAACTTTTCCTGGGGTGTAATTGCAGCGATGACCATTCGGTAATATTTTTGTTCCAATGGGACAAATTGCCTTATACACAACTACTTGATAGAGGCTAGGGAAAGGTTTAATTAATGGGAGAATCAGGGGGGATAATTGCCATAGAAACATACAAACGTGAATGATATCAGGCTTAAAATCCCGTAAAACTTTTTTGAGTTTCCAATAACAGGATAAGTTGATAGTCTGGGAGAAAACTTGAAACCGTGAATTACAACCGAAACATGAATAGTCTGACAAAACAGGACTTTGTTTAACTAGTTGAGCGTTACTAGAAAATAAACGGGCATCATGTCCATATTTTTTTAGATTCTCTCTAAGGGATAAGATTTGTAATTCTGCCCCCCAAGTAGCTGTGCCGTAATCATTGATCAGGAGAATTTTCATCGGTGTACTAGAGGATTTAAAATTCTTAGGATTCTTGCTCGAAGCCACTCTGGCAGGAGAAGACTGACAGGATTTTTGATTAGGTTATATTCTTTGAGCAATTGAACCCATTGGTAAAATCTTTGAGGAAACGGCATAAATGGGAGATAATTCTGAATTAGCTGATTGATAGTAATGTCAACTTCCTGACCATATACGATGGGTATGAAAACGTCAGGTTCACCCATAAACATATTATCATCTTCAAAGTTAGAGGTGAGTCTAATTCTTGGTAAATTACTAGCACAAGCATAAATATTTTCTAGATCCTGTTGCCAGTTATCTCCTAGATGGGTATCTTCAATTTTTTGTTTTGTTGCTCTTCCAATTGACAAACGATAATCTTCATCTTCAATCAAGTGTGACAATATAGATATATATTCAGTAGGATTTCTGACAACAATTAAATTATCTCTTAAACCAGGAGCATCTGCTCCAAATATCTTACAACTATCTGATGAATAAGGATATCGGCTTACCAAGGGTACCTCATAGCTGCCAGCTTCTAGTAGAGAAGTAATAGAAACAAAAGGAAAAGTGTCAACATATATATCAGCAGCTTGATAAAAGGTAGCAGTTTGATCTGTCTGGCTAAAAACTTTAATTCTACCTTTGGTATTTTCAATTGCTGTCAACCATTCTTTTTGATTGTTAGCACCCACTACTATTAAAATGGCTTGAGGATATTTCATTAAAATTGCAACATGATCGTTAGCAAAATTAATTTCATCAATAGTTTGGTACTTTAAAGGTCTGGCAATAGAAAGCAGTAACACAGCATCCTTAGCAATCCCTAATTTTATCTTTGCTTCCTGCCGTGACAGCTTTCTTTCAGTTGGGTCTAAGATAATCGGTAGCAACAAATTATGTTTATGTGGTATTCTTCGACGTTCTTGTGATAATTCCCAGCCCGACTCTCGAAGATTGGTAATAACATTACTAATTTCAGTTCCAATCCAAAATAAATGATCGGCGTGATTTAAAAACACAATTGGTGGACATGCTTCTGGGTTGCCAAAGGCAATGATTGGGATAATGTCAAAACTATGAATATGAAGCACAATTAAATCCGCAGCAGTAGCGATCTCTCGTAAACGTTGGCACCAGGATATAATTCCACCAACGGTGTCACTTAAAAAATAAATATTTCCATGACTATTTTTGATTGCCTCCCTTAAAAGCGCTGGTATTTCGCCATAATATCTGGTTAAAACTAGAGAATGGGTTCTGGTTTTATCTTGTTGAATCCATCGCCAAATCATTCGAGTCAGTCCACCAACATCGCTGACAGTAGTAGCAACATGAATAATTCGACGGGGGTTGGATTGTTTGATAGGAATAGGATTAGATACCGTGGTAATAGCTTTTTTGCCAATCGAAACTAAAATTCTTTCTAGTTTTGGGCTAACAAATAAACCGGTATGTCTAGCGTAGGCATAGTTAGCAGCAATGATGCTATAAACGGAGGAGAGTTCGTATTCTTCTAGGTCTAAAAAATGCTGTGATTGTTTAATAAGATATTGAAAGGAAGAATAATTTTGAGAAATTAAAAGCTTCCCTGTTTCTGCCCATTTAGTAATCAGCATTTTAATCATTGCATGGCTAGGTTTTATTCTCAAAGGATTATACAGTATTGAGCAGAATTTTCATGGATATTTTCTCAGTAATGGCAAACTAAAAATTTTGCAATTTTGTGCTAAAAAACCCCCAAATATTAGCTAATTGCGATATCAATAATAATCCAGAAATGAAGATTTTGGATGGCTGCTGGTATTTTGTCACAAATGGATAAGCTAGTAGCTGTAAATAAAAGTGCAATGGTTCGACTTTCATTGAGGTTTGATTACGCCGAGAACGAATTTGATGAAAGTGAAATGCACCACACCCGTAATTAAAATGTTGCTGCCAAAATTTCGCTAAACTAAGATGATGGGAGTGGTATATTATTGCATCAGGAACATAATATAAGGAATACCCAGAAAATAGCCAGCGATCGCAAAACTCCCGATCCTCTGCCGCAGCTAAGGGAAAAGTTATATCAAATTGCCCTATTTGATTAAATAATTTCTTTGAAACAGAAAAATTATTAGAAGCAAAAAACTCAGCTTGAGCAGAATTTATATTGTAATATTCATAGAGATAATCAATCAGTAATTGACTAGCTGTGGAGTAAGGGTTATCTGGCAAAGCGTTGGTAGTTTTTCCTCCTAAAAGAGTATTTGTGCATTTAGAAAAGCCATTTTCAAGGGCTGAGAGCCAGTTTGGATCAAGTGTGCAGTCATCATCAGTAAATGCTAAATATTCCCCTTTTGCTGCCATTGAGCCTGTATTACGAGCTTTAGCCGATCCAGCATTGAGTTGTCTGATTAAAGTAAGATTGATCTGGCTATGATATAGGTTAACTAAGATATCAAGAGGATGATCACTACCATCATCAACAATAATAACTTCAAAGTCATTGCGCGGGTATACGATTTATTTTTGTGGTAGGTTTGATTCCTACGGAGCGCTTCCTATCTGAAACTGCTGTAACAGCAGGGAGCAAGATGCTCCCACTACTTTCAATAACTATAGTTTTCATCTTAGACGAGGTTTAACACGGGGTTTAAATTTTGTTTGAGAGTGTCAACTCACACCCAAATTAAAAACCTACACCTGTCAGACCACTACCCCTCGACCTAACTTTACCCCAATTTGCCGTAATCAATCCTACATTGACTCTAAGTATCGACGTAACTTACTACTAAACCAATCAATAACGGTAACTACTACTAATAGCACTAACATCATAGTTGTGGCTTTATTATATTCAAAACCATCTATATAGCTTTTTAATTGAAAACCTATTCCTCCAGCGCCAACTACCCCTAACACTGAAGCTGCACGAATGTTATATTCAAACATCCATAGGGTATAACCTAACCCTAGTGGTAGTATT
>JANMEE010000003.1:0-11143 GCA_031376645.1 Dolichospermum sp. OTE_75_concoct_329_sub
TGCTTAGTAAATCTAAACCACTACAATTTTTGATTCAGTTATCCTATGCAGCAGCAACTTTCTTTTTTCTTCCTCTAGGTTTAGAAGTAGAATTTGCAGAATTTTGAGAATTAGTTTTAGTGTTTGCTGTGTTTTTCTGTGGAAAAGAATCTGTGTTTATCAGATTATTTTTTTCCTTGACATCTTCTTCCGTATTCCCATCTTCAGCAGCTACATTTATTTCCTTATTTACTTGAGTTCCAGAGGGAATATTTTCTGTAACGATAACTTCTTCATCATCTGAAGTATCTTCTTCCATAGCGGTGCTGTTATTACCAATAAGTTGAACCGGCATCACCAGAATTAATTGATTGAGAATACCATCAACAGGAGTAATAACCACAGGAGTTGTAGTTTGATTGATATTAATCAACACCTCATTTGTAGGTAAGAATTTGAGAGCTTGTTCCATATATTTGATATTAAAACCCATGACTAATTGTTGCTGATAACCATCTTGGGGTTTAATATTCAAAGATTCCACAGCACCACCTATATCTGAAGATTCAGTAGATAAAGTTGCTTGTTGCTGCTGGTAATCACAGATAATTTTGACAATCTTATTCTTTTGGTCAGCTACAATTCCCACTCTTTTTAGAGCATTATCAAACAATTTCCTATCAACAATAAATTGATGTTGAAATTGTCTTGGAATTAAAGCTGAATATTTGGGATAATCTCCTTCTAATAATCTAGTGGTAATTTGGATATTGGGTACTGTAAATACCGCAATTCCATTGTCGATGTTAATAGTACATTCGCTGTTATCTCCTACACTACCTAAAATCTTTTGTAATTCTATTAGTGTAGGTTGGGGAATTGTGATTGCTACTGTATTTGAATCAGCTTCAATTTGTGCGTTTTCTGTCAATTGTTCATCTATTTCTATTGTCCCAGAAACAACTGCTAACCGATGTCCATCTGTTGCTGCTGCTTCCCAACTACTATTAGTAAATTGAAAATGAACTCCAGCTAAAACTTGTTTATTTTCATCATGACTAGCAGCAAATAATGTTCCTTCTAATGCTTGTAACAACTTAATTGCTGGTAATATAATATTCTTACCTTCAATTTCTGGTAAAGATGGAAATTCTTGAGGACTAACTGTTTGAATTCGACATTTACCACAGGAGTGAGTAATAATTGCCGCATTATCTACAATTTCCAAAGTAATATCTTGTTTGGGAAGACTAGAAATTACTTGGGTGAATAATTTAGCAGGTAAAGCAATTTTACCTTCTAGTTCTATTCTAGATTTGCATTGAACGCGAATTCCTAAACTCAAATCAAAAGCAGTCACTAAAATTTCTTGTTCGTGCTTATCCGCAACCAATAATATATTGTTGAGAATAGGGTGATGAGGTTTGTTAGGTACAGCGTAACTAACCAAGTTAAGGGTATCAGCCAGGTCTTTTTGAGAAATTGTGAATTTCATAATTTTGGGTTACTTGATGTCAATAAAGCCATGAAATAAGAGGTGCTTAGTTTGTCACTAAACACCTTGATTCACCCTGTACTTTGTATACAGAGTAGTTATGTTCTGGAATTTATGTTTGGCAAGTTTCAATTAATCGCTAAAAACCATCAGTATCAAAGTTGTTAGCGTTTTATTACAGATGAAATTTTCTCAATTTTTACGATTTTTCATCATCTGCTTGGGTTGAAGTGGTAATTTATTACAAATCATTGTCTAAATCAATAAAAAAAGGTCTGTTTATAAACCTATTTCTACTGTGTGAGATTTACCGTTATTACTTGAAGAAACTGGGATGAGACTATGAGTATTTAACTGTTCAATCTCATTTGTAATTTGCTGTTGTCGTTGTTGAGCAAGAGATTGATAAATTTGTTGAAGAGCTTTGATGGTTTCTCGTACTTGATGAAGACAATCAGTATTAAAATTTATTGTAACTGTTTCTCCATTTTCAAAAAATGAACAAGATTGGTTATTACCATTGTTATATGAACTGACATAAGTGTCTTTGGTAATATTGGCTGTAAATGAATGAGATAGTTTCATAGTTTGATAGAGATTGTACAATTTTTAGCAAGAAGATATGATAATTTTATTGACAACGAAGGCGTTTTATGTATAGAATGTTCTGTTGATATACACCTCTACAAAATTAGAAACCTAATCTAAAATAGAGATTACGCCTTCTGATTAAAATCATCAAATACTTAGCGCGTAGCGCATAATAAATTGGTTGTTTTGGTGTCAAATAATTTATTGCTTGAACTGATTTTGTTGATTTTGAAGCTGGGTTTGTTGGTTTATATCTAGTTCGGCTATTTGAATTATTAACTCTGTTGGTACATTCCAACATTTACATTCCCAATTTTGACTTAATCGTTCTGCTTTTCTCACACAAATAGTCGAATTTGTTGTATTTTCAACAAGCCATTTTTTAAATTGAAGTGCCTTTTCTTCAGTTTCAAAACCGAAGTATGTGACTTTTCTTTGTCCCAAAGGACTGGTGATAGTAGCAACTCTGGGTGAAAGCATATTTAGAGTCCATCCACTAGCACTAAGTTGTACTTTAGTAATGTTGAGCATTGATTTTATTTGTGGTAGTTTAATTTCAACTTTGGGAACAGGTTTTAGATATTCGGTAGTCGCTTTTTTTGTTTTACAAGTATTTCTCAGAACTTACGAAAATATCTTTTAATACCAAATTGATATGAAGTGGCATAGAATAAAATAACAAGAATAATTGAACGCAGATGTAGCTTGCTTCCCGAAGGGTACGCAGATAAACACAGATAAAGATGGATAAATCAATGGATTACAGTATTCTGTGCAGCCTCACATAAAATTGGTAAAACTCTCATTCTCTGTGTTCTCTGTGCCTCTGTGGTTAGTTACAAAGACCTAAAATACACAAAAAATGAGATTTTAAAAGATTTTTTTACGTAAGTCCCATAAATAATTTTCTCCCTTGAATTTCTCCAAGGAAGAAGCGCGTCAGCGAAAGTTATTTGATACTGTATTGCTAAACTGAAATTGAACGATTTTGTGGAACTATTTCCTCATCTGTAAACTTTAAAAGAGAATCTACACAGGTATATAGTGAACGACAAGAACCTGTAGTATTATGGAAATAGGTTGCAAATTTTCTCAAACCTCCAGTTAATGTTAATGCTAACAAATACTCGGCAGCAATAACAGCTACTTGTTGATTAACAAATAAGCTTTGGCGGTTTCGTGCTTGAATTTCAGCACATGATAAACTTGTTGAATTTAATTCTTCAGGTAATGGAGTTAGTAGTTCTGGATGTTGCTTAGAAGGACTGGGAAGATTAATGCAAAAGTTCGGTTTTTCAAGATGATCAAAAGCAGATTCTAAGGTAAATTGGTTAGTAGAACCAAGCACTACTTGTCCAGAACTAGAAACAGCATGATTACCGCAATCTAACCACCAAATTTGTGCTAGAGAACCTGAGTAGTTTTGGTCTAAGCAACTGCTAATTTCAGCACGCGCAGCAGCATTATCTACACAACCGATAACAACTGTTAATTTACGCCATCTGGCTGATATAATCTTTTTAGTGAATGGTTTAGCGATCGCTCTAATTACAACTCCCAATCCTAAACTGTATCTAGCTGTTAGAACTTTAGCTTTGTATAACCCAATCTCTGACTGTTGAAAATTCTGTCGGGGGATGTTTTTAGGTTCAATGATATCTGGGTCTACAACTATACAAGAAGCGGTTTTATTGCTATTTGCTTCAATCTCCAGCATCAGTCTAGCAACCGACGGAATCAAAAAACCTCCTGTCCCACCAGCACCCACAACTATAAACTCGACGTGATTATGTGCAGGAAGCATAAGCGGGACAGAGTGAGCAAAAGATAGGTCTAATTTCATCATGGTGTAATCTGTGACATCAAATCCGTTTTGTAGCGGTATTATTCCCTGAATTTTTACCTCTGCGTTCTCTGCGTCTCTGCGCGAAACAAAAACTGTGGTTTATTTACCTGAAAATAGCTGTCATCATGCAGATGCTACTGAATTCGATGTTAAACAGCTTGGCAACTCAAATACCCAGTTAGCAGGGATATACCAAAAGTGGCTGTATGTACCCAACCGCACGCAGATATGGGGATTGGTGAAAATCTCACCCAAAACAGCGAAGATTCTGAATTTTCCAGATTCTTCCTCGTCGTCAGTTCCAGAAAATTTTGCGCTCATACTGTGGTGACTGTGTACTTCAATCATCGCAGTCTCATAGAATAAGCTGGTTGCCTCTACTGGAGTTACACTAGTAGATGTGGCAGTTTGTTCTGGGGTGTGCAGATGCCACTCTCCGTCCGTAAAGCAGAGATAGAAGAGTATTTCTTGGTGTCCCGCATTTTGAGCTAACTGTAAAACTTGCAACGTTAATCTAGCGGAAACCAAAGGATATTGCAGGTGAAAGTAGGGTGTCAGATGGGGTAAACCGCGAATACTGCATTGTTTGATAGGAAAGCACGTAGATAGTCCTTGACGTGCAGCACGAATAAACACTCCGTTCCCAGCTACCCAGTATTCCATCATTTTACGTGTTATCGGTGGTAAGTCGGTGCTGGTGGCAAATTGATAATTGATGAGCGCAGGTATAGTCATGAGATAATCTCTTCAATTGCAGTGGTGATGGTTTTGTTACCCCAAGGCACTAAATCCCGTGTGGGGTATCTTTTAGATTTGTTGTTGTGTAGTTGCTGTAAATGCGATCGCACATTTTCAGGATATGATTTAGATTTACCCTGCACCGAATCTTGATTGAAAGCACTATCCCAAAACAATTGCCACACTTGCATGATATTTTCAGGGGAACAATTGGAAACAGAATTGTCACCAAAACAGATAGAACCGTTCTCCATTACGTTTGGTAATGGTGCATAAAATAGAGGAGAATTTTGCTCGAATTTCTTAATAGCCCAAATCCAATATTGACGATTACATCCGGCAAATATTAACCCCGGCATAGGTATTTTAAAAGTCGTATTTTCCAAGGAAATGCAATAACGTTGTGGTGGATAAAACTGTACCAACCATTCTCCTTTGTGACATCTTCCCCACCTCACTGTATTTGCTGGTAAATAACCTGAGTCAATGGGTTCAGCAGCAAAAGCTTCTCTCAATGCAGCAGGAGCAATAAATTTGTAATTTGTCGCTTCTCCTTCTTTGTAAATTATAAGATATTGTCCTGGCAGAAATAGCAGATGTGCAAGTGTTTCTGCATGAGTAGTTTGGTTAATAATTGAATGTGAGATATCACCAATGTTGAGTTGAGGTAAAATGTTAGTTAATATCGTGCTTTGTTCCATAGTTTGATTACCTGTTTTCTATGGTCAATAGAAGATTCAATCCATTCTGAAAACTCCGTCATTTTCTGGCAATATGTTTGGCATAATTGCCATTGTTCAGCTAAATATTTCAGCACTGCTTGCTCCCAATCAAATGAGATATATTCTTCATGGGTGACATTTAACCAAATACATTCTGTACTGTGGTCAATAATGGATATGGCATCATAAAGTAGAGACAAAGGTGATGTTGTTTGTTGACAAAGTAAGGAAAGATTATCCCAATTGATTTTGTCCACAGTTACCAATTTATGAGGAATGAATCCAAAGCAAGAATTCCAATCTTCTTGAGGATGTCCATAACCTATAAGTGACAAAAGAAATTGTTCTGTGAAACTGAGTTCTTCTAAACCTATTTCCCACCAATCTATGTTTTGGGAGTAAACGGGAATTTCTGTGTATCTTTCTGTGCATTCCCGAAAATCTTCGTGGTAATCTATGGGAAATAACCACTCATTTACCAGTTCCAAAAACTCAATTTCTAAGTCACTGTAAACACTGGGATGTGAATGTTGTCTCAAGGGAGTTGTTGAAGATGACCATTCACGGGGGAATAGTTCTTTGTAGAGACTGAGGTAATTAATTTGTTCGCTGAGTTCTTCTAAATACCAAATTCCCTCTTGTACAGTTTGGGGAATTTGGTATTTTTTCAAAGACTCAGCAGCCAATTGATATTGAGACTGCATTAGAATCCGGAAATTGGTATTTGTGAAGGTATGGGAGGAGATTTTTTGAGAATATTTAAACTCTTGTCTAATTCAGTTTGCCATTCTCTCCCAGTGGTAATTGCTGTTTCTAGTTCATCTTGTAATAACAGCAGATTTTCGATATTCAGATGACCTTGAATTTCTAACATTTTGATTTGCCAACTTAATAGTAAAGCTGGGTTAAATTGATGTTCACTAGTAATTAAAGTTTGGAGGATATCACCTAAACCTTTAGTACCTGCTTTCTTGACCATGCGAATTTGGGTAATTCCCTCTTTATCCGTTCGCGTAATTTCTGCATGAGCAATTTCTGGGTAGAATGGTGTCAGGGCATTGCGGAGAGTTTCGTCATTAGCTGCAATTTCATCAGCTATGGGTATTTCTTGACCTTCAATCATCAAAATGTGAGGCATATTAAAACAGTGTTAATTGATTAGATGGGTTAGTCTTGTGATTATTAGTTTGTGGTAAATCAGGAGGATTGACAATTTTGTTATTCTCTGATTGGTTGACAGATATTTTTTGTTTTTGAACTTCTTTTTGTTGAGATTGTTCTGCTATTTGTGGTAAAATAGCTTTTAGTTTCGTAAGAACTTCAGCTATTACTGGATATTGTTCGATTTCATGCAGTGTACTAACTTGCATGACTGGTGGTTCTCCTTTGATTCCAGCCGTGATAAACACTTGTCGTAAATCGTGTTGATTTGCTGGTAAAATTTGGATGCCTAAGATGATAGTGTTGCTGTCAAAATCAAATCTATCTTCTTTTTCAGATGCTACATTAACAACATCATTTTCTGTGGATGAAGTGGTGAAATCAGTATCGTTATCATCAGTTTCTATATCTTCATCTACAATTTGTTGATTTTCAATTTTTGACATAATTTGTAGTTAAGAAAGATTAGCTAAACGGTGTAAAATCTGCATATTTATCCCCCATTTTCGGAAAGATTGCCATTTGTATTCGCACTCTCCTGGTGTGTATTTAGCTGATAGCTGACTCCATTCCTCCCAAGCAGAAAATAGGGTAGGATGGACTGATTTCAAAGCCATTCCCACCTTGATCCATGAATCATATTTATCTGCAAAGCGAGGATGAATTATTTCTAGTAGTAGCAGTGCTGTTTCTGTATCCTCACTTGTAAATTCTGGACTTGTTGGTAAGGAGTTACTGTTTTTGTGGTAATCTCTTTTTGGTGATTTCGCACGTTTGGTCATTTGTTCAATTATCCAAGATGGTGCGATCGCTACTTCGATTTGGTCAGGACGACAACCACTCAGCCAACGATAATAACCTGTTTCTGGATGAATACTGGGGGGAAGTATTGATGGTAGTTTAGTACCTCTAAATTCTAAAACTTCACCGGGGGCGGTGGTGATTTTACGGGATTTTAGTAGAGGATGAGTGTTACCTGGCAATTTCAGTAAATATTGCGCTCGTCCTGGTCGTCCTGATGTAAATGCAACTGTGGTGGGTAGCGGTTGATGTGCGATAATTGCTGCATGGGCGCTGTATCCATCACAGTCTATGGCGATTAAAAATTCCTGGGAGTTTTGACCGCAAAGGACACCTATACCTGTGGGGGTTATTTTGTAAAAACCGTTATGGCGGTTTCTGACTGGTACTTTCTCATATTGCTGTAGTTGGTTCAGCAATGTTTGAGGAGACCAGGGGTGTTGTTCCCATTGATACCCTAATGGTCTTTTTCCTTGGGTGGGGATGATAGGCCAGTGTGGGGGAAGTATTTTGAGGGTGTCAATTAGTTTTTGGATTTGTGGTTTTTTTTAGCATGGGATTTTAATTTTTTTTGTTGTAAATAGCTATAGTTTGCGTTTTCGGTTATGTCTGCGTTAGCAGACAGTTTAATAACATGACAAAAGATGCCCAATTTCCTAGAAAAATCACGCATCTCAACCTTTCAAATGGGTTCTATTTTTACGTTACACGCCCCTATGCTCCGCTCACTGCGATTTCCAATTGAGGAATAAATTTCCAACCCTTGTTGGAGAGCGATAGCGAACGCGAGTGCGTCCCGGAGGGAACTAGCGCTGCTGCAAGCAGTTCGCTTACTATAGAATATAAAGTTTTGTAAAGAATGGAAATTTTTGCGTAAAACTTTCAAACAGGGGAAGATACGAGAATAGATATCTTTACAGGAGAGTGCGGAGTGCGAGATGACAAATGAATTTCTAGGAAGAGACGACGCGCTCAACCAAGAACTACAACAGCTAGTTAATGAAGCCAAGCGATATCCGGCTGACAGTAAAAATCCCACTGACAGAGCAAAAAGACGCATAGCTTTAAATAAGCTGATTAATGCTATTCGCGGTTCTGGGAAATTGAGCAAGCAAGTTCAGTGGTGGGAATCACCAAATTATGAAGACTATTATCATGAAGCATTACAACTCACATTCATAGAAATTTGTCAAAAAATTGAACAATATAATCCTCAATATCCGGTGATGGCATGGGTAAATATGATCTTTTCTAGGCGAACTTCTGATGTGGGTAAAAAAGACCAAAAAAGAGGGATTACTCAGATTCCTAAGCATCAAAAAGTTGCTCAAGTGCTGTCTTTAGATGAAATCAACAAAGATTTTCCAGCAGACAATGAGATATCTGAACAACAACAGTTAAAGGAAATTATTGAGAATGATCCAGAGAATGTTTTAAAGAATGACTGTATTAAGGATCATCCCCAAGCTAATTTAAAAACTATTCTGCTGTTGGTTTTAGATGGTAAGCAATGGAAGGAAATTTCTGAGGAATTAAAAGTACCACTTTCAACAGCTTCTAGTTTCTACCAGCGACGGATGCGTAAAATTATTACTTATTTAAAGAAATATATATAGAGGCTGAATTAATTCACTATGAAATTTTTGGAGATTGTCTCATGAATAGCATCACTGACCAACTAACTTTTAGCGTGGCTCTATCTACAGAAGCTCATAGAATTGCTCAAGAATATAGCCAAGGTATTTCTAACCCTGATAAGCGGCGACAGATTTATCTTAATACTTTGGCTGTGTATGCTGTAGATAATTATCTCCAGTGTATGGGATTTGAAACTGATTGGCAAGGAAGTGATAGCTGTGATTTTTTAGGAATTCAATTGATGAATGTGGCTGATTTAAAAGTAAAAAAATTAGGTACATTAGAATGTCGTCCAGTTTTACCAAAGGCAGAAGTATGTGAAATTCCGCCGGAGGTTTGGGAGGATAGAGTGGGTTATGTGGCTGTGCAGTTTAATTCTGATTTAAAAGAGGCGAAAATTTTAGGTTTTACACCTCAAGCTGAAGCGGAAGTTCCTCTGAGTCAGTTGCAATCTTTGGAGAATTTTTTACTTTATCTGAGTGAATTAGAAATAGCTAAATCTCCACAAGATGAAGATTCGGCGAGTCTGGTGAAAATTGGACAATGGTTAAATGGATTTGTAGATGCAAGTTGGCAAACTATTGAGCATTTATTAAATCCGCAACAATTAGGATTTGCTTTTAAGAGTGCTGTGAGTATGACGCGGGGACAGAAAATTGATTTGGGAATGCACCTTGAGCAAATTTCTGTGGCATTAGTGATAAAAGTTGCTGCTGGTTCTGAAGGAGAAGTGAATATTTTAACTCAAGTATATCCGGTGGGAAATCATGTTTTACCTCAAGGGGTGAAATTAAATATTACTGATGAATTGGGAGAAAATATTTTAGAGGTTATATCGAGAGATGAAGATAACTGGATTCAATTGGAATTTAGTGCTGAGTTGGGGGAAAAGTTTCAGATTATGGTGGCTTATGGGGAGTCGCAGCAAGCTAAAATATTTGAAGTTTAGGAAAATTCTGACTACTGACTTCTGATAAATTGTTAATTCACTTCTAATTTTTTTACCATTTATTTAGTGAGATTTCATCATGAAAAAAAACATTATCTTAGCTTCCTCTTTAGTTCTGTTAAGTTGCCAATTATTTGCTGGTAAAACTACTGCTAATGTTCAACCTGTAGAAAATCCTTTACCTGTAGAAAATCCTTTATGTGTGATCAAAGCAGATAATGGAGACACCGGAAAATATTCAGAAAAGCAACTGCAAGCGATCGCTAAGAGAATTACTGTGAAAGTAATGGGAGATAATAACGGTGGTTCAGGAACACTACTTGCTCAACGCGGTAATACATATTTAGTTTTGACTAACCATCATGTAATTAGGGGAGTTAACAACATTCGTTTAAAAACATCAGATGGTAAAATCTATGATGCAAAAACTGTGACAAATACTAAATTTGAAAATTCTGATTTAGCTTTGTTAGAATTTCAGACTAATGAAAATTATTGTTTAACAGAAGTTGCTAACTTTGTGACTGATACTGATACAGAAGTTATGGCTGCGGGATATTCTTCTGCAAAAGGAGAAATGGTATTTCGCACAGGTACAGTCCAAAAAACAACAGAACAATCACTAAAGCAAGGCTATCAAATAGGTTATAGCAGCGATATTGAACAGGGAATGAGTGGAGGTGCAATAATTAACTCAACGGGACAACTAATAGGGATAAATGGTAGAAGTGCATACCCGATTTTAAATACAGGTTATGTTTATCCTGATGGTTCACGTCCGACGGAAGAAGAAATCCAGCAAATGCGAAAACTCAGTTGGGGAATACCAATCTCTACTGTTTTAGCACAGGTAGAAACCACATTCCGCACCGCTTATTCTTTACCTTTGCCAAAACCTGAAGCTGATATACCAAAAGGAACATTAACAGGATGGTTAGGAGAATTAGAACAGAAAGCTAAACAGTTTACAGTGAGAATTGATAGTAGTAGTAATGCCAATGGTTCAGGAGTAATTATCGCTAAAGAAGGGGATATATACACAGTTTTAACTGCTGCTCATGTTCTCTGTGAAAGAAAAGATGCAACCCACATTCCGCAGATACTAAAGCAAATTTAAGAATTAAAAATTTAGAGGAAGTAAAGCCTGAAAAGATTGCTAGGCAATCTTTTCAGGCTTTTATTTGATAAAATAATAAACGTCAAATAGAGAAGAGAAAAACCAT
>JANMEE010000029.1:0-5927 GCA_031376645.1 Dolichospermum sp. OTE_75_concoct_329_sub
ACCCCTCTTGTAAACCTCTCCCCGCACCCCTCCCTGACCCTCCCCTACAAGGGAGGGAAAAGGAGCAGCTTTTATGACTGGAGAGGCTTTGAAACCCCCCTTCCCAGCCTTCGGCACGCTGCGCTAACGTAGGGAAGGGGGCCGGGGGGTTAGGTTTTTGGAAATTACTGGTTTTATTTAATACTTTATGGCTAACGCCACGCTATGCCTCCGGCACACTTCGTGAACGCTATCAAACACCCTCTAAGATATTTCTGGTTTAGCAGCAAGGGGTTTTCAAAGTTCCCATTATTGCCTGTAAACTGGAAAGAATATGCTGTGGTGCAGATACTGGTAATAAATATGTCGTTAAAAATAGATAGTGGATTATTTACCTATGATTTCATAGATCATCACGCAATTTTGGGTGTGCCAGTTGATGCTGACTTTAAGGAAATTCGTAAACGTTATTTGCAAATTGCTCGGAGATTGCACCCAGATAGTTCTAGTGTAGAGGATGAATCAGACAAACAAAAGGCTAATCAATTGTTATCAAGGCTAGTTAACCCAGCTTATGAGAAATTTTCTGTAGAGCAGAATCGAACTGAATATTTGTTTATTTTGTCGCAAATGGGGAAGCGATTTGCACAAGAGCCAGGAGCAATCAGACTGAAGACGGAACTAGCCAGACAACTTTTAGCTGCACCTAATCTTAGTATGTCCTACAGGGAGGCGATCGCTAAAATCGCCGAAACTCAATATGCAGATTTGCAACAAGCACAGACAATCATTGCTGAAGTTAGTGAGCTAAATCTAGTTTACCTGATGCGGATAGCCGGACAGTCAATAAATCAGCCTCCATCTCATCAGTCTCCATCTCATCAACTTCAAAATTCTCCCCCAAATTCACCAACCACACCACCTCCAGCACCGAAAGAAGAATCGGTAGTAGAACAATACCTAAATCGCGCTCAAAATTTACTGGAAAAAAACCAATTGTCCCTAGCCAAAGTAGAATTACAGGATGCCTTAAAGTTAGAACCGCGAAATAGTCATTGCCATAGCCTGGTAGCAATGGTATATTTACGACAAAATCAACTGAAAATGGCAAAAGTTCACTTTGATAACGCCCTGAAGTTAAATCCTCATGAAAAAATCGCTTTGGAATGGAAACCCAAGGTAGACAAAGCTTTAGGAATTACGAGCAGTGCTTCTCAAGTGAGTTCCTCTTCTAAAACTGAAGAGAATCTTCCAGATAAGTCTGGAAAAGGTGGTTTGTTTGGCGGTTTGTTTGGTGGGAAGAAAAAATAATGGTGTATCAACCAGCAGCGGGAGCAAGGGATCTATTACCTTTAGATGTGGCGCAAAAACGCTGGATTGAAGATAGATTAGAGCAAGTATTTCACCGTTGGGGATATCACAGGATTATCACCTCAACGCTGGAAAGAATGGATACCCTCATGGCAGGTGAAGCAATTCAGCGTCAGATGGTGATTCAACTCCAAAATGGTCAAAATGAAGAATTGGGATTGCGTCCAGAATTGACGGCTTCTATCGCCCGGACAGTGGTAACTCGCATGGCAGATGCGACCTATCCCCAGCGACTATATTACAATGCTAATGTTTTTCGCCGCAATTGGGAAGGCCGCCATAATCGTCAGCAGGAGTATTATCAAGCTGGAGTCGAGTTATTAGGTGCAGGGGGATTATTAGCCAATGCCGAAGTATTGCTGTTGGTAGCAGATTGTTTAGCAGCATTGGGTTTACAAGGTTGGCGGTTAATTTTAGGGGAAGCGGGAATTACTCGCTCTCTGCTGAATGCTTTTCCTCCAGAAATCAGAAATCAGATCCGGACAGCGATCGCTCATTTAGATTATATAACTCTTGATACCCTACCTTTAAGCGAAGAACTACACCAACGCGCTAAAATCATGTTGGATTTGCGGGGTGATAGTCGAGAGGTTTTAGAAAAGGTCAGTAGTTTACATCTAGAACCAGACCAACATGAGGCAATAAATAACCTCAAATCCCTAGTAGAATTACTAGATGGTAAATTCCCTTTAATCCTTGATCTAAGCCTAATTCAAACCATTGACTACTACACAGGTCTGGTTTTTGAAGTAGTGAGTGAAACAAATTCCCAAGCACAGATTTTAGGAAGTGGTGGACGTTACGACCAATTACTCGGTTTATATCATCCCCAAAAGGAAAATATTCCCGGTATCGGCTTTGAATTGAATATTGATGATTTATACCAAATTCTCCTATTAAATCAGCAATTACCCCAGGATATTCCCGCCAGTAATTGGTTAGTAGTTCCAGAAACCCCCGGTGCTGAAGCTGCGGCTTTTACTTATGCTGAGAAATTACGTAATTCTCCTAATTTAGTGAGAGTAGAAATAGACCTGGGAGGTAGGGACAAAGACGCGATTCGTCAATATGCAAGCGATCGCTCAATAGCCCAAATTGCTTGGATTAAAGCCGATGGTTCACCAACCATTGAAGCAGGATGTTAAAAATGGGAATATTGGTAAACTTTCCCAAAATCAATCCAAAATCTAAAATCTAAAATCCAAAAGAGAGGGAGTCGGAAAAATGCCACATACCATAGTTACGGACGTTTGTGAAGGTGTTGCTGACTGCGTAAATGCTTGTCCTGTAGCTTGTATTCATGAAGGTCCAGGAAAAAACGTCAAAGGTACAGATTGGTACTGGATTGATTTTGCCACTTGTATTGATTGTGGTATTTGTCTCCAAGTTTGCCCCGTAGAAAATGCGATTTTGGCAGAAGAAAGACCAGAATTGCAAAAAATAAAATATTAGTCATTGGTCATTAGTCCTTAGTCATGAGACAACGGACTAATAATAAATAACTAATAACTAATAACTAATAACTAATAACTAATAACTAATAACTAATAACAAATGACTAATAACTATTTATTAAAAGTAGAAAATGTCCACGCTGGATATATTAAAGATGTAGATATTTTGCAAGGTGTTAACTTTCACATTGCACCAGGGGAATTAGTCACAGTAATTGGTCCTAATGGTGCGGGTAAATCCACCTTAGTAAAAACTATTTTTGGACTTTTAACACCCCATACTGGAACAATTACATTTAAAGATAAAAATCTAATTGGTTTAAAATCAAATCAAATTGTGGAAAAAGGAATGTCCTATGTTCCCCAAATTGCCAATGTTTTTCCGTCTTTAACTATAGATGAAAACTTAGAAATGGGGGCTTTCGTGCGGAATATTTCCCTAAAACCTCTTAAAGATAAAATATACACTATGTTTCCACGACTAAGTGAGCGTCGTCGTCAACGTGCGGGGACACTTTCCGGTGGAGAAAGACAAATGTTAGCAATGGGAAAAGCCTTAATGTTAGAACCCAGTTTACTCCTTTTAGACGAACCTTCAGCCGCATTATCTCCTATTTTAGTAACTCAAGTATTTGAGCAAATTAAACAAATTAAAGAATCAGGAACTGCAATAGTTTTAGTCGAACAAAATGCCCGGAAAGCTTTAGAAATGGCAAATCGTGGTTATGTGTTAGAATCAGGAAAAGATGCTATGTCAGGACCCGGTAAAGAATTATTAAATGATCCGAAAGTAGGAGAATTATATTTAGGTGCTGGGAAAGGACATTAAATAAATAAGACCCCCAACTTCTTTAAGAAGCCGGAGATCTCAAACTCTGAATAACTACTATTTTGGAATATGACTACACAAACAATATCATCACCAGAAGTATATCAAGGTCAGTTTGGAGAATTTATAATTACCGAGAGCGATCGCCAAAGTGTGATAATTTATCGTACAGGATTAGTGATAGCAGCCCTGTGTTTTGCCATAGGTAGCACTTTAGTCCTATTTTATCCCCAAACTACTGCAATTCAAGCTCTTACCCCTCTCTACACCTGTTTTAGTCTGGCACTTGGTGTCAGTTTATTAACTATTCATATTTATATGGCATCATTGCACCGTATTCTCCAACTTTTTTGGATAATTGGTAGCATTTCTGCCTTTATTTTTGGACATAGCGATAGTCAAGCCTTTGCAATTACCGTTTATGATCAACCATTGACTATATTAGGAATTGGTTTCACATTTGCCGCATTAACAGGAATTTATTTTAAAGAAGGTTTTTGCTTCAATCGTTTAGAAACTAAAATCTTAACCCCTCTCGTTCCTTTACTATTATTAGGACATTTAACCGGAATTTTATCAACCCAAGCTGAACAGGTTTTATTAGCAATTTGGGCAATTTTCTTTCTAGTTTTTGCCATTCGCAAAACAATTCAAGCTATTCCTCCTGACATTGGAGATAAATCTGTATTTGATTATTTAAAAAATCAACATTTAAGTACCTAAATATTGGGTACAGGTCTTCTGAATTCTACTCTAACGCCTTATTAAGCTGTCCACGCTCGACAGTCTGAACTTAACTCACAGATAGCAGTTTATTAAGCTTATTTTTCAACTTTCTGGAGTTCTCTAACTCAATTTGAAAACGCTTTCGCAGTTAGGAAAACGCCAATAATTGAAACGAAGCAGGGCAAAGCTATCCACAAAATATGGCTGCTACTTATCATTCTGGTAAACACGACAAGTTTTTTAAATTTAAATTTAATTGTTTTATCAGCTTCATCTCTAAGTCCTGCCAGCGTATTTTCTCCTGATGATTCATCGTTCTTAAAGAAAAGTTCGTCGAGTCTGTTTCGATATACGCTAGCTCTTTGTCTATGACGCTGATAGCGTTCAGTGTAGGATGCACTGAACATTATTCCTAAAACACCAAATCCTATTAGTAAGATAGCTGCGGATAAGTCTTCTCTGTTTATCTTCTGATCGTATGTGATTAAACTTACAAGCCCTGCCGAAGCAACAATCAGAATGTTATTGACGGTTGATCTCAAATCCTCATTGTGTCGAGCATGGGCGCGATATTCTTGATACATCCCCCATAGAATGTCCTTTCTTGTCTTTAGAAGATCGTTTTTGTCTTGTAATTCTTCCATATTTAATACTTGTTCTAACTAAACAATTCGAGAATTATTCTCCACCGATAAACTTACAAAAATTTGATAATCAATGACTAGAGATAGCATTTGATCTAATATCCCACTAAGGAATTGTGGCACAATGGATAGATTCACCCGCCATTTGAACTTTTTTACAACAAGTCAATCCTAACTGAGTCGGCTGCAATGATTTGTATATATTAATCGCTTATTCATTCTTAATTTTTGCGTTAGCTTGCGTTGCGGAGCAAATCGCTCATCACCTCTCAGAAATCAATAACGCAGCTAACCATTTTTGATTGCTTAATCTCTGCTAAAAACAGACAAACTTAACGGACTCATCGCTTCGGTATAATGTTAGCTATCAGTTTGGGGCAAAATCAGAAATTTTGCTCTGCTCATCTTTAAGGTTACAGAGAAGTTTTGTGAATCTGTCGCTGATCAGGAAGCTCAATCACAAATTCTGCTCCCTCACCTAGTTGGGAATTGCAATACAAGTTGCCACTATGTTTCTCAACAACTATTTGACGAGCTATTGCTAGTCCCAGTCCAGTTCCTTTACCAACTTCTTTGGTTGTAAACGATTGATCAAAAATACGGGTCTGAACATCTGCCGTCATCCCAAGTCCATTATCCGCAATGGAAATCAAAAACTTTTGCCCATCTTCAGATAGTTTTGTCCCAATTTTGATTTGATGAGGATTGGCTTTAAGCGTTTCAAAGCTACACTCTTGATGCGATGCTTCTAAGGCATCAATTGCATTTGCTAATAAGTTTAGGAATACTTGATTCAGTTGCCCAGGGTAACACTCAAGGGTCGGCAGGTCTGCATATACTTTTACGCTTAACGGGTGACAAGGCGGTTGAAGATAAGATGTGGCAATAATTTGAGAAAATAAGGGGGTAAAAAAATAGAGGCAA
>JANMEE010000032.1:0-26938 GCA_031376645.1 Dolichospermum sp. OTE_75_concoct_329_sub
AGAGCAGGGAACTAGCTACGCATTCCGGGGTGTCGTGACTCAAATAACGGCTACCCTGAGACTATGCTCAGGGTGGTCTGGTCAGTACAGCTTGTTTGATTTCTCTTGCAAGCTCAGTCCCTTTAGGGCTGGGTTACTGACATCCAGATTCAATACTAATTTGTGCGAGTTTCTTCTGGATTTGTGCATTAGCAATATGTTTACAGTTGCATGTTAACAAATAATCTACTTTATAAACAGTGGCTAAGGCAATATGCAAGGCATCATCAGACGCTTTAGGAGGAAGATTGCTTTTTGTCAGAAATTGCTGGGCTAATTCTTCTACTGCTTCATTGAGTGCTAATAATGGTAATTCACTTATTAGATCCAGTCGTTTAGTAGCTATTTCTTGATCTCCTCTCGCTAATTCTTCTAAAACTACTTCAGAGATATATAGAGTAAAATTTTGCCGACGAGTATCCCACCAATTTTGTGTAATTACTGAATTTGCAGCAGTAATTAGATTACTGCTTGGTCTAATTGTAAGATATCCAATAATACTGGTATCAAGATATAGACTTTCAATCATTATTAAATACTTAAAAAAAAGTATTTATAATTTTACTATATGTTTGCTAGAAATAAGCGAACAGGCAAGTCCGCACTTGCGCGATAGCGAAGCGCTCCGAAGGAATCGCACTCCCACATCCCAAAAGCGATCGCCCTCCCACATCCCCAAAAAGCGATCGCACTCCCATATCCCAAAAATGCGATCGCACCTCCCAACATCCCCAAAAGCGATCGCTGTCTGGGGATATGAGAGGGCGATCGCACTCCCACATCTCCAAAAGCGCATATCCCCAAAAGCGATCGCTCTCTCCTTATTACGATACAAGGGGTTTAGCGGTGCTAGACCCTTGGATTATGCAATTCCTGTATATGTGCCATTGCTAAATAAAATTCCCTCTTCTTGTCTTCTTCTGACTAAACCAGGTAATACTACTCCTCCTCCATATTTCCAACGACTTAATTCATAAGGCACCGCACTATATTCTCCATTATTAAGTCTTGTGAGTAAATCTGAAGTTTCTAAATTTCCTCGACCAAGATTGAAAGTAAAGCTTACCAACGCATCAAACTGAGCCTGATTTAGTGCTACTTTAACTAAATTCTTAACAGCTTGTGCAGCATTTGCTGCATCTTCGGCTAATAACTGAAGTGCACGCTCTTTAGTAATACCTTGTTTAAATTCTTGAGGTTCAGTCCCGTTAATAGAACCATAATGGACAAGATGTCCATAACCTATAGTGGCATGACCTGCTGGATCATCATATAAGGTAAGGCTCAGTCCTTCGTATTGACCAATAAACTCAAGTCCTTTGCTGCTGGTAGTGAAAGAGCCAATAGGTACAGGTGTAGGTGTGGTAAAAGTATCACTTGGTGAAGTTACTACATTAGAAGAATTTTTGTTGCGCCATTGCCAGTAAGCCATCAGAGGACTCACAGTAATACTTAGAAGTTTATTCTGGTCTGTCATAGCTCCTCCCGTACCACCAGAATTAGGACTATTTCTTACTTCAAGATGTAAATGATTAAGCGCACCAACTAAGCCTACAGTATCACCAGCATTAATCCGTTTACCATTCGATAACCCACTTGAAGATTTTAAATGACCATAAACCCATTGACGACCATCATCAGAATTAATTCCAACAAAAACGTAACCATCTGCCGAACCGTCTATCCAAGCAACTGAGCCTCCAACTACCGCTTTAATCGTAGCTCCGTTACTTGCACCCATATCAAGACCAGCGTGCCAAGTACCATAATAATCATGATAGCCTTGGTCATAGGCATAACCAGTATTCATGTCAACACGAGAACCAAAAATGGTGTTAGACAAGTCAGTATAAATTTGCTCAATCCTATCATCAGTTTTCCATCGTTGATCTCCACCACCAAAGGGGGAATCAGATCGGAATTGGTTGTCATCTCCACTTTGTTGATCCCACTGATCTTCGCTAAGAGTATTCAGTTCACCATAATAACCTGTAGGTGGTGGTGTTGCTGTGACATCCTTCAACACCAACTCAACATAAGCATTTCCACCCCCTTCAAACATATTGATCTTGAAATCAAATGTCCCTGATTCTGGTGCCACAAATGTCCACTTCACAGCATTACCATAAGCTCCAGGCTGCCATTCACCGTTTAACGCATTGGGAGTAATATTAAATGGACTACCACCCAGTTTATGAGCAAAAACTTGATAACCATCATCCGAGCGTACCCAAACTTCATAGGTATGCCCAGCCGTTAAGCCAGCGCGAGTATAGGCGTGCATTGCAAAGTTATCAACAGGGACACCAGGTGCAGGTGAACCAGCACCCCAATTTTGTAAATCCATGCCCCATTGTCCATCACCACGAACATTACCAGTTAATTTCACTGTACCAATTTTGTGGGCATCATCCATGATGGGAGTTGCTTGACCATTCCAGGTAAAAAAGGTAGCATTCCATGAGTTGATAAGTCCCACACCATCACCAAAGGTGTCATAAGGTTGATACTTGACAATTTCATAATTCAGTCCTGCTGTTCCCCCAGCCTCTTTGTATTCAATGGTGACAGGATAATAACCACCAGCAGATGAGAAATAACCAGAGCGATTACCTGCCGAATCTGTCCAGTCATTGATAACTAATTGATTATCAATCCAAACCCGTACACCGTCATCTGAACTGGCATTAATTTTATAGAGTCCCGGAGCTAAAGACTGTTGGGTTTTGTATCGGGCTGAGAAATTATCTACAGGTGTATTTGGAGGCGCACCTAAACCCCAATTTTTACTAAAACCACCAGTAATATTGATAAAACCTTCGGTGGAAGTTGGCGTACCTGTTAAATCTTTATTCCCAAAATATTCGGCTGTCCAAATAGGAATTTGATCGCTATCGCCGACAATATTCCAAGTGCGATCGCTCACATCAGGAATATCTAAATCACCAATATGAGTTGCACTATTCATTAACCAAACATGATTACCACCTGTGGGAAGATAGCGCAGGATAATATCAGATTTTCCATCATTATTCATGTCTCCTGTCCCTGCAACTGACCAACCTAAATCACCATTTCCGGGAATATCAGCTACGTCAGATTTAGTGATTTGAACTTGTTGATTAACAAAATTGGTAAACCATAATGATAGTTTTCCAGTGGCTGCATTACGCCATAAAATATCGGATTTACCATCACCATTAAAATCACCAGTTCCCACAATACGCTGATTTAAGTCAGTTGCAGAATCAAGACTAATATCACCTATATGTGTTGTACCACTCATCCGCCAAATCAAATTATCTCCCGAAGCATAATTACGCCAGAGAATGTCAGCATTACCATCTAAATTAAAGTCACCAGTGCCAACAATATGCCAATTGTTATCAGCAACTCGTTCTATATCAAACTCACTAATACGGGTATTACCATTCATTAACCAGACGCGGTTATATCCTATATTCTCAACCCAATGATAACGCCAGACAATATCCATATTGCCATCATTATTAAAGTCAGCCATAGCTACAGGATGCCATGCCATATCGAGATAATCTGGAATATCAACATCTCCTAAGCGAGTAGCACCATTCATACTCCAGAAATGTGTCGCGCCATTGCCATAATAACGCCACAGAATGTCAGTCTTACCGTCTTTATTAATGTCGTTAATTAATCCGGTATGATTGGGAATAGCATTAGCAGGAGTTTCTTTTAATTCTATATTGAGACTAGAACCTCCACCATGTTCATAATGCTGCACATAGAAATCATAATCTCCTGTTTGATTAACCTTAAAGAAGGTAGTTGAAGTTAGTTCATTTGCCGCGCGATCGCGCCAATCTGCACCAATATAAGTTATTTCTCCCGTTGCTAAATTCTTAACAAAGAAACGAGTACCATCATTAGATTGAGTAGTAACTTGATAGGTTTTTCCGGTTTCTAATTTAGTGGTTGTCCATGCTTGCATTGCAAAATAATCATTTTGGATATTTGTTGCAGGACTTCCTAAACCAAAATCAACTCTCAGGCTTGCTAAACCGCCTTGATTCCAAGTAGGATTATTTATTAATGATCCATTCCGTTTGGTAATAGTAGAATCAGCAGCAATATTTCCTGCACCTTCATTCAATTTCCAGTAACCAATTAATCCCGCTTCATTACCAGTTAATTCCTTATTCAGAGAGTTCTTAATATCTGTTTGAGTTCTTGCGGTATTCCAAACGCGAACATCATCCATTTTACCCTTAAAATAAGCATCAGGACTCCAATTACTGCGTCCTATATAGTTATTATTTCGAGTAACATTTAAGGCAGCTAAAACATTTCCTGAAGCCTTTAACTCTCCATTCCAATAAATATAACCTTTGCCTTGACCATCATTAACCGCAGCAACATGAACCCATTGATTAGTCGGAAATACATCATTGGTAATAAGTTTTTGACTACTTGCTCCCTGGTAGGTTTCCCAAACCATTTTACCTGTATTTTCATACCAAGATAGAAGAATATTGTTATTAGCTGTACCATTACCAAAGTCAATTATACATTGCCAGAATTGATGTTGGTCTACAAAAACCCATGATTCAACCGTCACCGCACCACCAAAAGTCATAGTGGGAAGATTTACATAATCATCCACACCATCAAATTTTAGGTTGCCATTTAAGTTAAATTTTTCAATGGTTGTAGTTGCATCAGGATGATTAAAGTCATAACTATTAACGTCCGAAAAATTAGTATCAGTGCGATTAATCAAACTGACATTCCATTGATTTGGATTCGTAGGTAAACCCAGATTCGGATTTACTGGAATGGGATTACTTCTTAATTGTCCATTTAATTGGCTACTACTAGAATCAACAGCAACAGTTCCTAGTGGTTCATTAAATTTCCAGTAACCAATTAATCCCGCTTCTTTCCCATTTAATTCTTGATTCATGTAGACACGAATCTCATCTTGAGTCCGAGTTCTCTTCCAAATGCGAACTTCATCAATATTACCATTGAGAAATTTGTTTGCAGCATCATTTGAAAAACCAATATTAATCCGCTTCTGCCAGTTGAAATCAGAAACAGTTTTATTACCTGAAGCAACTAACTGACCATCAATATATAGTTTTTGTCCACCAACAGAAGCACCAAAAACATGAGCAACATGATGCCAATTTCCGTCTGCTAAATTCAATCCTGTACTTTGGATATTTTCTGTATTATAAAGACGTGCTTTAATATTGCCTCCAGTTAAGTAAATATGGCGATCATGTGCATCTATACCTAAATCACTATCAACTACAGCAAATAATCCTGCATTTGGATCTGTTGTTTTAAAACGAAACTCATGGGTAATTTCTGTTTCTGGTTCATCTAGTACAATACTTAGATAATCATCCACACCATCCAACTTGAGATTATTGCCAAAATTAACATCACTAGTGCGGATAATTGTAGGATTATTCCTTAACTCTGCATTCCGTTGACCACTACTAGAATCAACAGCAATAGTTCCTAGTGGTTCATTAAATTTGTAGTAACTAATTAATCCAGTTTCATTACCCACCAATTCATGATCCATATAGGATTGAATTTCTGATTGAGTTCGGGTTTTATTCCAAATGCGAACTTCATCAATATTGCCATTGAGGAATTTGTTTACAGCATCATTAGAGAAGCCAATATTAATCCGTTTCTGCCAGTTGAAATCAGAAGCAGTTTTACTACCTGAAGCGACTAAGTGACCATCAATATATAGTTTTTGTCCACCAACAGAAGCACCAAAAACATGAGCGACATGATGCCAATTTCCGTCTGCTAAATTCAATCCTGTACTCTGGATGTTTTCTGTATTCCAAAGTCTGGCTTTAATATTTCCATCTTTTAGAAAAATAGTGCGATCTTGTCCATCTACTCCCAAATCATTATTAGCTACAACAAATAATCCTGCATTTGGATCAGTTGTTTTAAAGCGAAACTCATGGGTAATTTCTGTTTCTGGTTCATCGAGGGTGATACTAAGATAATCATCCACACCATCAAACTTGAGATTATTGCCCAAATTACTATCAGCAATCCGCACAATACCCGAAGCATTATTACCTAAAACATAGCTACTATTAGCCTGTAAATTGAGAACAGCAGTTTCATTACCTTCAGTAATTAAATCATCCTTGACATTAATGGGAACAGTAATACTACTTTGTCCCACAGGAATCACAACAGAACCACTTAAACCATCATAATCAGTACCATTAGTTGCAGTTCCTTGAACAGCATAATTCACTGTCAATGCTTCGGTTGTAATGCCATTACGACTAATAGTAAACTGACCAGGATTAGGAGTTTGTCCGATTAAAGTTTCCCCCGCATTGACATCAGTTGCACTAATTGTAATCGTCGGTTTATCATTATCAGCAATTGTTACCGTTCCCGTCTTATCAGTACCCAAAAGATAATTAGTACCCGTTCCTAAAGTGACGATAACCGTCTCATTTCCCTCAAAGTCCCCATCATCAACGGTATTAATATTAATTAAAGCAGTTACTGAACCCGCTGCAAAGGTGATAGTTCCCGGTAAAGTTGTATAATCTGTACCAGTGGTTGCTGTACCTGCAACTGTATAATTAACAGTCAATGCTGATGCTAAATTTCCAGCGCGTGTTAGAGTAAATTGTCCTGGGTTTGCAGTTTGTCCAGTTAGTTTTTCTCCGGCATTTGCATCTGTAGCACTCATGCTAATGACAGGAATATCATTATCGAAAATGCTAACTGTAGCGGTTTTTGTTGTCCCTAAATTATACCCTGTACCTGTAGCTAGATTTAGTGTAGCGGTTTCTGTGGCTTCTGAGAGGGTATCATCAACAGATACAATATCAATTAAAGCAGTTGCCGAACCCGCTGCAAAGGTGACAATTCCTGGTAAATTTGTATAATCTGTACCATTGGTTGCCGTACCTGCAACCGTATAATTAACAGTTAATGCTGATGCTACATTTCCAGCGCGTGTTAGAGTAAATTGTCCTGGGTTTGCAGTCTGTCCAGTTAGTGTTTCTCTGGCATTTGCGTCATTCGCACTAATGCTAATGACAGGAATATCATTATCAAAAATGTTAACTGTGGCAGTTTTATCTGTTCCTAAATTATACCCTGTACCTGTAGCTAGATTCAGTGTAGCGGTTTCTGTGGCTTCTGAGAGGGTATCATCAACAGATACAAGATTAATTAAAGCCTTTGCCGAACCCGCTGCAAAGGTCACAGTTCCTGGTAAAGTTGTATAATCTGTACCATTGATTGCTGTACCTGCAACTGTATAATTAATAGTCAATGCTGATGCTAAATTTCCAGCGCGTGTTAGAGTAAATTGTCCTGGGTTTGCAGTTTGTCCAGTTAGTTTTTCTCCGGCATTTGCATCTGTGGCACTAATGCTAATGACAGGAATATCATTATCAAAAATGTTAACTGTGGCAGTTTTATCTGTTCCTAAATTATACCCTGTACCTGTAGCTAGATTCAGTGTGACTGTTTCTGTGGCTTCTGAGAGGGTATCATCAACAGATACAAGATTAATTAAAGCCTTTGCCGAACCCGCTGCAAAGGTCACAGTTCCTGGTAAAGTTGTATAATCTGTACCATTAGTTGCTGTACCTGCAACTGTATAATTAACAGTTAATGCTGAAGCTAAATTACCAATGCGAGTTAAGGTAAATTGTCCTGGGTTTGCAGTTTCTGTAGTTAGTTTTTCTCCTGCATTTGCATCATTGGCATTAATACTAATGACAGGAATATCATTATCAAAAATGCTAACTGTGGCAGTTTTACCTGTCGCTAAATTATACCCTGTACCTGTAGCTAGATTTAGTGTCAGGGTTTCTGTGACTTCTGAGAGGGTATCATTCACAGATGCAACATTAATCAAAGTTGTTGAAGAACCCGCCGCAAAGGTAACAGTTCCTGGTAAGGCTGTATAATCTGTACCATTAGTTGCTGTACCTGCAACTGTATAATTAACAGTCAGTGCTGAAGCTAAATTACCAATGCGAGTTAAGATAAATTGTCCTGGATTTGCAGTTTGTCCAGTTAGTGTTTCTCCTACATTTGAATCATTCGCACTGATGCTAATAAATGGATTAACCTGTGCTGATAAATTTAAATTATATGCACTGGCTGTGGTATTGCTATTGAGAGAAACGCGCAAATAATAATTGCCAATATCCAAGTTTTGATTAATCGTCTCAGCTAGGATACCAGTATTATATGAACTTTTAATAACAACACCATTGTTGTTAAGTAACTCAACGTTGACATCTTGACTTATACCGTTGAGGGTAAGATTAAAATTACTGGAACTACCTAACTGAAATTTCCAATAGTCGTTTTTATAAAGAGGGGTGAGGGAATCTGTAAATAACTGATTCGTTGCGTTTAAGTTGAGACTGGTGGCGGTATCTAATGTATTACCTGCTATATCTTGTACCATATATGCACCCCTTCTAGAATAGACTTTCTTAGTAAATGTCGTGATTAGTTGTGATTATCTGATGGTTTATCATATTACACTTCCGTGCAAATGCTTAATTTTATGAAATTTTTACCTTTTTTATCGGCAATTTAGATGTAATTTTGACAAATTACAGCTATCCAACTTAAAACTAAAAATATTCTTCTAACCGCAATTGCCGTAATTTAGTATCAAAATAACAACTTTGATGTTTGTTGTCAAGATCACCAATCAACTCAAATAATATGATCTTGACAAAAAACAAGATTTAGTATACGGGCATAGAGCAAAATATATGGGACTAAAAGCGTCTGAAGGGGAAAAATTAATGTTCAAAACTAAGTAGATAAGCATAATTAAATACAATATGGACAGGCAGTATGCTTACCTCACAAGGATATTATTTTATATTTATTTCAGCCCATCTACTTAGCAACTTTATCTATTCATTAATGTTGCCACAAATCTTAACCCAAATTCTTCCTCAAAAATGCCTTTTTTGTAATCTAAACTCCACATTTCTAAGGAACATTCATCATTAATCATGGTTGGAAAGATGAACATCTTAAATTCTTTGAAGTTGGGAACATATTCACATTGAATATGAGAAATAGCCCCTATTTGTCTTCTGTCTAAAGCAACAGCTAATCTTAAAATTGCGCTGAGTTGATTAACCATTGTCCGATGTTCTTTGTGAAGTAGATTTCGATAGCTATCATGTTTTTTCTTAGGTGGAGATTTACGATGATAACGGGCTATATTGGCAATAATTTCGATTTCGGTTTCGTTATAACCCAGTAATTCACCATTTCTAATTAAGTAGTATGAATGTTTGTGGTGTGCTGAATGGCTGATATAGTGACCACAATTATGTAAAATTGCAGCAGCCCATAGTAATTGACGTTCATCTGCACCCCAATGATGTATTTGTCCTTGGGTTTGGTCAAATAAACTCAGGGCAAATTCCGCAACTCGTTGACTATGTTCTAAATTAGTCTGGTATTTTTTGGCAGTTTTTAATATACTGCGTTCCCGAATGGAACTTTGAAACCGCAGTCTGTTATCAATGAAACCATGTGTCAGCATCCAATCTACAATCACCCCTTCCCGCAGAGATCGCTCGCAGACTGTTAAAGATTCTACGCCTAACAAAGTCATTGCTTCCTGTAAAATTACTGCCCCTGAAAGTATCACTTCTGACCTTTTCTCTGGCATCCCGGAGATCGCTCCCCGTTCTACATTAGTCATCTTCCGTAAGCGATTTACCCAAGTTCGCAAGTCTTGTAAACTGAATTGATAGCCGTTGAGAGTAGAAGGAACAAGTCCTAATTTTTCCCGTGCGTGGATGGTAGCAATGGTTTCTATTGTCCCAGATGTGCCGATTAACTGGGGAGAATCGCCAATTTTGAGTTTTCCTTGAATTTCTTCTACAGCCCGTTCTAACATTCCTCTAGCATAAGCTTGAAGGTATTTAAATTCGCTTTCGCTAATGGGATCTGATTTGACTAATTCCCCTGTTAAACGCACTGCACCGACTTTCGTACTAGTAAGACTACGGGGTTCTTCACTGTCTCCTAAAATCAATTCTGTAGAACCACCACCAATATCAATAATAATATGCGATTTGTTGTTAAATTCCATCCCCGACAACACACCTAAATAGATGCGTCGGGCTTCTTCCGGTCCAGAAATTAAGTCTACGGTTAAACCGACTTCAGTTTCTACTTGGTGAAGAAAATCGTTACCATTGGGAGATTCACGGACGGCACTAGTAGCAACCGCGACGATACTATCTACGCCTAAACTATTGGCAAGGGTTTTAAACCTTCCCAGACAAGCGATCGCTTTACTCATCACTTCTGGTTTTAATTCTCCAGTCATCAAATTGCGATCGCCTAATCTTACTGTTTCCTTTTCTCTAGCAATAATAGTAAAAGATGGTAGGGTAGCTTCAATTTCTACTACCACCATGTGCAAAGAATTTGTACCAATATCAATGGCTGCAATCATCTGATTGGGTGTATTTCCTGTGTTAGCCGGGATTAAATTTACCATCTTGTTGTACTTGTGAATAGATGAATAGGGACTGGAGGACAAATAGCAAATAAGGATATTCTATAAATGTAAAGATATGTTAAATCATCAGAAATGTTAGAAACACCAAAAACCAACCCAGAACCATTATGGCTTGTAATTATCCAGTTCTTACGCTGGAATAAACCCGAAGGGAGATTAATTTTGATGATTCCCGCATTGTGGGCTGTGTTTCTAGCCGCAGCGGGTAAACCACCTCTACCCCTAGTGGGAGTGATTATTTTTGGCAGTATCGCCACCAGTGCGGCTGGATGTGTAGTTAATGACTTATGGGACAGAGATATTGATCCCCAGGTAGAGAGGACAAGCAACCGCCCCTTAGCATCTCGCGCCCTTTCCGTTCAAGTTGGGATTGTAGTCGGGATAGTCGCCCTTGCTTGTGCCGCAGTTATCGCTTTCTATCTTAACCCGTTAAGCTTCTGGTTGTCTGTCGCCGCTGTTCCGGTAATTGTCCTTTATCCTGGCGCAAAACGGGTATTTCCTGTTCCCCAATTGGTGCTTTCTATTGCTTGGGGTTTTGCAGTGTTAATTAGTTGGAGTGCAGTGACAGGTAATATTACAGCACCGACTTGGTTACTTTGGGGAGCGACGGTATTATGGACATTAGGATTTGATACCATTTATGCCATGAGCGATCGCATAGATGATCAACGCATTGGCATTAATTCTAGCGCTTTATTTTTTGGAAAATATGCCTCTGTAGCCGTTGGTATTTTCTTCATTGGTACGGTTATTCTTTTAGGTGGAGTAGGTTTCTTAGTTAATTTAAACATTAGTTTTTGGATGAGTTTAATTCTCGCTACTATTGCCTGGATTTGGCAAATTATCCGCTTACAACAGCCAGAAATACCTAATCCTGTTTACGGAGAAATGTTTCGCCAAAATGTATGGATTGGTTTTTTAATTTTAGCCGGAATGATTGTTGGTTCTTTTTAATTTTGTAATTAATTTAACAATCTAAAGATTTCTCTGTGAATGCAACTAATTGTAGGGTGGGCAATGCCCACCAAAACTATTTTTTAACCAACCGCAGAGACACAGAGAACGCGAAGGAAAGAAAAATAGTAGCTGAACTGTATTAGATTCAAATTTATCAGGACGATTGTTTTCCAGGTTGGGATATTAATCTACAAGCTAGATGAAAACCAACCTTATGAAGCAATCTATTTTTGTTAAACTCGCTACAATAAGTTTACTATCTATTGGTAGTTTAGGTCTAGTTATTGGCGGTTTTTGGATTAGTAAAGCTTCTAGTAAAAATAAACAATTACAGTTAATTACTGATACATCACAATATCAGGAAATTCGTAATCACAAATGGACTGATATTCAACAAATTCAACATTTTCCCTCACTAATTCCTACTGATACGCAAGTTTTACAAATGGCGTATTCTCCTGGATTAAAACCTGGAAGTAGTTCTTTGCAAATTCGTCTCAAAGAACCACAAGCAAAGATTAAAAACCTACTGACACAGTACAAAAAAATATCTCAGCATCAATATCATGGTGGGAATACAAATAATCATAGTAACCAACTCAATGGCGTACCGACAACGTTTTTTTATACTAGTGATTCAGAAACAGAAACCTTTCCCAGCAGCTATGAAATATTGGTATTAAAAGCAGAAGATAAAAGTCAACCCGGTTCAAAATGGAATCATGGTAATAGTAGTGGAGTTGCAATTGATGTTGCATCTTCGGAAATAGTTTATTGGGCTGAAAAATGGTAAAAATCCTCCATAATAAAATTAGAAAATTACAACACTAATGAAATTCAACTAATTAATTTTGAGACAAGTTAAAAAAATAAGATATAATAGGATGCAAAAACCAATATAGTATTTCCGTAGTATTTCAGGAGAAAACCATCATGTCTTTAACCGTGAAAGAACTAGAAGAAATACAGATAGCATACCCCGACTATCGTATGGAATTAGTAGAGGGGAGTATCATTATTATGAGTCCGTCAGGTTATGAATCGGAAGAAGTTGGTACTGAGTTTGCGAGAATTTTGGGTAACTGGGTAAGACCACGTAAGTTAGGCCGTATAACTGGTTCTAGCGCAGGTTTTAAATTACCAAATTCTGATTTGCGTGCGCCAGATGTATCTTTTGTTAGAGCCGATAGACTGAAACATTCAACAGAAGATTATGCAGAATTAGTACCAGATTTAGTAGTGGAAGTAAAATCTAAAACAGATTCTTTAGATAAACTGCGGAAAAAGATTCAAGAATTTATCAATTTAGGTTCAGAAATTGGCATTTTAATTAATCCAAAAACAAGAACAGTAGAAGTTTCTCGTTTTGGTGAAACCGTAATTTTAAAAGATGGTGATATTTTGACTCTACCCGATTTACTTCCAGGTTTTGAAGTGGTAATTTCTGAAATTTGGTCTCCTGTTTTTGAGTAATTTAGCAAGTGCGAATCCTAACTCCAACAAAAAATACCATCCTGTTAATCTTTAAATCGGTGGATATCCTGATATGGCTAACGCCACGCTTCGCTATCAGACAATTTGCTATAAATCCTGACTCCAACAAAAAAAACCATCCTGTAAATCCTCAAATCCTGGAAATCCTGATTCTGACATTTTTTGATTAATTACTTTGTTCTGTTATCACATACACGATTGCGAGATTGATGGTATTTTGTTTTTACACAAACTCCTTTATCCCAATCGCAATATAAGCTATGACACTCAATTTATATTTACTGCGACATGGAGAAACTACTTTTAGTCAAAGTGGTAATTTCTGCGGTAAAACTGATGCAGAGTTGACATCCGAAGGGCTGCAAATGGCATCCAGTTTTGCTGATGTTTATAAAACTTTAAAATGGGAAGCAGTTTATGCCAGCCCAATGAAACGCGCCATTGCAACTGCCAAGCCATTTTGTGATGCTATAGGTATGGATATGCAATTGCGTGACGGAATTAGAGAAGGTAGTTATGGTGAATGGGAAAGCAAAAGTAAATCCTATGCTCAAGAGAATTACGCAGAAAACTATGTAAAATGGTTGACAGAACCAGCCTGGAATGCACCCAAAGGCGGAGAAACGGCGGTAGAGATTGCAAACCGTTCTATGCCTGTAATTGCTGAAATCCAAGAAAAATATCCCCAAGGTAATGTTTTAGTAGTTTCCCATAAAGCTACGATTCGGATTATGCTTTGCAGTTTACTGGGAATTGATTTAGGACGCTATCGCTATCGGGTGAATATTTTAGTCGCGTCAGTAAGTATGGTTAAATTTGATGTTCATGGTCCTTTATTAGAAATATTAGGTGATAGGCATCATATACCAGATCATATTCGCTCTCGTCCCGGAACATAATAGTATTCGTCTGGGATTAACAGATTAGTTTTCAGAAATGCAGGATGTAAATTTTCTTCTGTAAATCCTGATTCCAACAAAAAAACCATCCTGTTAATCCTTAAATCGGTGGATATCCTGATTCTGACAGATTACATCCTTTCTACAACCTTAATTCCCAACAAAGACAATCCCAACTTCAAAGTTTTCGCAGTTAAATCACATAACATCAACCGCGAAGTTCTCGCAGGTTCTTCAGATTTAAGAACAGGGCAATTTTCATAGAACTTATTAAACTTATCGCTAACTTGATACAAATAATCACACAAACGATTTGGTAATAAATCCTGTTCTACTTCCTTAATCACCTCATCAAGTTGCAGAAGATGTTTAGCTAAAGTTAATTCTGCATCTTCCTTTAGTAAGATTTGGCGATTTATTCCCAAATTAGTAAAATCAATATTCCCTTGACGACTAATACCTTGAATTCTCACATAAGCATAGAGAAGATAAGGGGCTGTATTGCCTTTTAGAGATAACATTTTGTCATAACTAAAGACATAACTGCTAGTACGATTTTGGCTTAAATCTGCATATTTTACCGCACTAATTCCCACAACTTCCGCAACATTTTGGATAAATTCTTCAGTTTCTACTCTACCATCTTCTTGTAATCTACTTTCTATATCTGCACGAGCGCGGTTAATAGCTTCATCTAACAAATCCCGTAACCGCACAGTGTCCCCAGAACGAGTTTTGAATTTTTTGCCATCTTCACCTAATACTAACCCAAAAGGAACATGAACTAATTCCACATCATCAGGTATCCAGTTTGCTTTTCTTGCTACTTGGAAAAATTGAGCAAAATGATTAGATTGTCCTTCGTCTGTCACATAAACAATTCGTTTGGCTTGATCTTCTTGAATCCGATAACCTAATGCAGCTAAATCTGTCGTTGCATAGTTATAACCACCGTCAGTTTTTTGCACAATTAAAGGTAAAGGATTACCTTCTCTATTAGTAAAACCATCCAAGAAAACACATTTTGCCCCTTGACTTGATTCTAATAATCCCGTTGTTGCTAAATCTCCCACAACTTTTGGTAATAATGGATTATAAAAAGATTCACCTCTTTCTATTAATTTGATATTCAGTAAATCATAAATGATTTGAAATTCTTGTCGAGATTGTTCACATAAAAGTTTCCAAGCATGAAGCGTATCTTCAGCCCCAGCTTGTAATCTCACAACCTCTTGACGGGAAGTTTCTTGAAAAATTGGATCTTCATCAAACCGCTGTTTAGCTTTGCGGTAAAAATTAACTAAATCACCAATATCTAAAGCGTTTGCAGTAGTGAGTGCTTCTGGATAAACTTCCCGCAAATAGGTAATTAACATTCCAAATTGTGTACCCCAATCTCCGACATGATTTAACCGTAATACATCATGTCCACAAAATTCTAAAATTCTGGCAATGGAATCACCAATAATAGTAGAACGTAAATGGCCGACGTGCATTTCCTTAGCAATATTCGGACTGGAAAAATCAACAATCTGCCTTTGTGGCGTTGTCGCTGTGGGTATTCCCAACCTATCATCTACTTGAATAGCGTTGAGTTGTGCTTCTAAGTAAGACGTTTGTAATTTGAGATTAATAAAACCAGGACCTGCAATTTCTGGAGGTTCACAAATATCAGATACATCTAAGTTACTAACAATTTCCGCAGCAATAATTCTGGGTTGTTTTCCTAACTTTTTACTCAACGATAAAGCCACATTAGCCTGATAATCACCAAATTTAGGATTACTTGCAGAAACCAAAATTGGATCTGTATTGGTGTAATCTGTACCAAAAGCAGCTACTAAAGCCTGTGTTAATTTGAGTTTTAGTTGTTCTTGTGTAGCGTTCATTATCTAAATTGTATCTGTGTTAAAGTTGCTGTAATCCCTAATTTTAACTTAAAAATATAGTTATACCAAATTAAGAGCAAGCTGCATAGAATCATAAAATCCCTGAATTTATCGCTCTTTATCTGTGTTTATCTGCGTTTATCTGCGTTTAATTTTCATTAATAATTCATGCCTTTTGAGTATTTATGTTTTCTCTCTTTGTGCTTGCAGTTTTAGCATGATTTCCGCGTGCATTTCGCGGGTAATGGGATAGAAATAGATTAAAACTAAACCCGCAATCAAACAAACAGTTGGTATAGGTCCAACAGCAATCCGAATAGCTAAAAGTGCTGATTCAGGTTGTATGGGTAAAGAAGTTTGTCCAATTACAGCTTCTTTAAAACCATAAGCTTGTAAAGTATTACCAACTAAAAATAACCCGAAAGCTAAACCAAATTTTTGCAATAAAACCATGAAACCATAAAAAATACCTTCGCGTCGTTGTCCAGTTTGCAATTCATCTAATTCAATCACATCAGGGATCATAGACCAAGGAATTAAATAAGCCGTAGAAACTCCCACACCTGCCATTATAGCCATAACATACATTAAACCAACTTGATTCGGCTGCAAGAAAAATAATCCAGCAGCAGCAATAATCCAGCAACTCATTCCTAAGAAATAAACCAGTTTCTTACCAATTTTTTTACTTAAATAACTCCAAACAAATAACATTACTAAAGCTGTTCCCTGGACTGCAATCATGACATTGGGTACATCTCCATCTTTAAGTCCCATACAGTTAACCACAAAATAGGGAATTATGCTGGCTGTGATTTGCACACCTAACCAAGAAAAAAGATATATAGAAATAACAAACAAAAAAGGTTTATTACTAAAGACAATTTTTAGCTGTTCAAAAAAGGGAATTTCTGCTTCTTGTGGTAAAGATATCCGTTTAGCTTCAAAAGCCAAAATGCGATCGCGCACCCCATAAACGCACCAATACAAGGACAAAACCGCAATTACTGTACAAACTGCCGCTAATACTAAATATTGTTGTTGCCGATCTGCAATTTGTGAAAAAATTATTTTTGCTAAAATTAATGATAAAATACTGCCACCAATAGAAAACGTAAAGCGAAAACTATTCAGGCTAGTTCGTTCATCGTAATCCTGAGTTAATTCAGGAGTCATGGCTGTATAAGGCAAATTAACAACAGTAAAAAATGCCTGAGATATAATCCCAATTATCACATAATACCAAAATAAACCCCAAATATTAATATTTTTATCAGCACTAAATTGAGGAACAATCCACTGCAAAAAAGAGAAAAATCCAAAAGGAATTGCCCCATATAAAAGCCAAGGAAGACGACGACCCCAGCGACGGGATTGGGTCTTATCAGTCAACATTCCCACAATCGGATCATTGATACCATCCCAAATTTTGCCAATCATCAAAATACTCCCTGCCAAACCCGCCGGAATTCCTGCTACATTAGTAAAGAAAACCATTAGGTAAAATACAGCAATATTTCCAGTAATAGCTGGTCCTAAATCTCCAGCCCCATAAGCTACTTTAGTTTTAAAATCTAATTTTTCACTTGTCAGAGATTTATGAAAATTGTTATTATCAGAATTATCTTTCACCATAAATCACACTCATATTAATTGACAATTGTTAACACACTTATTTTAGTCTTATGTCAGACCTTTACATTTGCTGGTCAGATTATCACCACAAAATTGAACAATTGGCTGTAAAGATTTATCAATCAGACTGGCAATTTGACCAGATTGTCTGTTTAGCTAGGGGTGGACTACGAGTAGGGGATATTCTTTCTCGCATTTATAACCAACCATTAGCAATTTTATCTACTTCATCTTACAACGACGCGGATAAACATGAAAGAAGTAATTTAATTATTTCTCATCAATTGACCATGACTAGTGAAAATTTAGGTTCACGGATTCTGCTAGTAGATGATTTAGTAGACTCGGGAATCACTCTACAACAAACAATTCCTTGGTTAAACTCCTATAACCAATCCCCCATAGAGGAAATTCGCACCGCTGTAATTTGGTATAAAGCTTGTTCAGTTGTTGTTCCTGATTACTATGTTGATTATCTTGCTGATAATCCTTGGATTCATCAACCTTTTGAACATTATGAACAGATTACTCCTACTGAATTGGCAGAAAAGATGACTCAAGGATAATGATTCTTGTTACCTGTCATTTTGTTTTAAAGCGATAGCTACGCTCGCCGAAGGCATCGCCTAATCCTTTGAGTGTCATATTTTGGGCGATCGCATCATGGGGTATCAACACATAAACCCAAGGCTTACCATTGTGTTTTAGCATATAGTCAGAAGCATTTTGACACCATTGCACCGCTACATTTTTCTTAGCAAGCACTTGAGGATTATCTATTTCATCTCGATTTTTAGGTTCAAGCATATAGATAATATCTTCTGTTTCTGCTACAAAATCGGGTTGATATTCTGGATAATCTCCCTCCCATTTGTAATAAATCTGAAATTGTCCCCTTGCTGGTTTAAACCATTTTATTGCATCTCGTTCCAAAATTATAGATAATACTCTCTCCGCTTCTGATTGAAATTTTTGTTCTGTATAGAGGCATTTAGAAAACTCTGTAAACAGATATTTGGACATATTGCTTTTATCAGGAGGCGAGGTTCTATAATCTAAAGAATTATTCGCATTTGTGGTATAAGCACTCTCTTTTAAAGTTGTAAAACCTTTGCTGATTTTGACTTCATAATCAACTGTATCTTCCCAGAAATGTTTTTTCATCTGGTTATGGACAAAATGACCAATTTCACTTTGGTAATAACGTAAAACTTTCCGTGTATCTTCTTCTGATAGATAGGTGAGAAAATGGCTGATAACTTGACCAGCTATATCATAGAGTAAATCAGCATTTTCATCATAGGAAATATCATCAAAATTGACTAAATATTTCACAATGTAAGTTTCTAATTGAGATTCTTCAAAGTTTTCTTTTTTGATTTCCACATATTCAGATTTATCAGTTGTCATAGACTGAATCAGTAATTCATTTTTTGATGGAACAGGATAATTTAAACCTGTTGTATCTATGGCAAAAGACCTGAATCCTGATCGCACTTCTCCTTTAGGAATAACCAGAATTTTGGGAATATCAATAGTTTGCTGAATTACTAAATTAGTTGTTTTAGCAACAATATCTGCAATATTTGGTGGTGTATTTACGCCTTCAAGTTCTAATTGTTCAGGTTGATATTCTCTAGCAACTGCTTCGCGCACTATTGCTTGAACTTTTGGTGATGAGAGATATGATATAGTTGGTACTTCTTGAGGATGATTCTCCAATTTCTGAATTTCTTGATATGTAAGCTGTGCGATCTTTTGTTCTATTGGTGATTTAAATATAGGAGGTTGACTATCTGTGATTTCTGTATCTGGCAAATTTAGAATTTGTTCAATATTTTTTTCAGTTGTAATCCCTAAATTTTGGGCAAGTTTTGACTGTGAAACTACTGTGTTTATTTTTTCTTCTAAATCTTCAGATGTGAGAATAATTTGTTGTAGTCTAATTTGTGATTCTGGGCGTTTTGCTTCTTCCACAATTTCTTGAAATTTATCATGGGCAATAATATTTAAACGATCTACAATGGTTATACCTGTACGCTTTCCATAAGGTAAACGTAAGCCCCGGCCAATTGATTGTTCAATCAATATTTTAGAATTTGCGGCTCTTAAAGGAACGATAGTATAGAGGTTGGTAACATCCCAGCCTTCTTTAAGCATATTCACATGAATAACGATTTCCGTTGATTCATCTGAATGTTCTACTTTTAACAATCTTTCTACCATTTCATCTTCTTGAGCGCCTGTTTTACTAGAATCAACTTGAATGACTTTATCTTGATAATGTCCTTGGGAAAATTCATCAGATTTAATCAGTTCTAAAAGTTGTGTAGCATGAGTAATATCACGGGCAATAACAAGCATAAATGGCTTAACAATTGGCTTGCCATTTTGGAGAGCATAAATTCCTAATTCAGCTTTAATCTTTTCATGCAGATAAATTCCATCTTCTAATTTAAGCCGTTCAATTGCTTCTGGTGATAAGGCTACAGGATTAAAGTCTTTGCGAGTGACAACGGCAAGATCTTTAACAAATCCATCTGTAATTGCCTTTCCTAGAGAATATTCATAAATAACATTTTTAAAATATAATGGTTTTTTACTGGTTTCTATAAAAGGCGTAGCTGTGAGTTCTAAACCAATTAATGGTTTTAATTCATTAATTGCTCGCACACCTGCTGAAGCTCGATAGCGGTGCGATTCATCCATTAAGATTACTAAGTCTTTTAATTGAGATAGATAATCAAAATAGCTTTCACCAATATATTCAGATAGTCGTTTGATTTTGGGACTTTTACCACCGCGAACTTCAGAATTAATTTTAGAAATATTAAAAATATTAATTTTGCAACTAATTTGCTCATCTAAAATGGTTCGCGCACTCATTTCATAGTTATCACCTGTGATGATGTCTGGGGGAGAAATTGCAAATTCAGAGATACCTGTAAATACATATTTGGGGGTATTAGGAGTAAAATCTGCAATTAATTTGTTATAAATGGTGAGGTTAGGGGCTAGGATAAAAAAGTTTTTGATGTCATAAGCTAGATGCAAATAACTAATAAAAGCTCCCATTAATCTGGTTTTACCAACACCTGTTGCTAACGCGAAACATAGAGATGGAAATTCACGCTCAAAATCTGTCACCGTTGAAAATTCTTTTTTATTTTTAATGGCGGCTAAACTTGTTTCTATATCTGATTGTCCATTGATTGGCAAGAGTTGGCAAATACGATCAAGAATTTCTAATGATTCGTATTGGGGAAGACGCAAACTAAGACGATTAGCAATATTATTAACAAGTTGATTTATCATAGATTTTCTAGATTAAATAGTGATAATTGTCCCACTTTTGGGGGTGCTTTAGGCAGATTTTCTGTTTTGAGGCTGTAATCGTCGTGTCCCCATTCACAACGTGAAAGTATTTGTTTAGGAATTTTTTTGATAGTCAGATTTGGGAATATATCAGCTTGGCTACGAAAGGCACTACATAAAACAAGTAAACTGCGTTCTTGTCCTACTTCATCTGCAAGTTTAGATAATTGTTCGTGACTGAGATTTTGGGTAGTGACATAAATAAAATCCCGTTCGGTGGAGTAACCATGTTGCCAGTAAAAGGTATCTGATGGTGAGTATGTAAAGCCTTCTATTTTACATAATGCTTCAGCTAACATGGCTGGGTTATATTCTTTATTAATAACCCAGTTATCCCATTTGTCTTTTTGTAGTAGTGAGGGTGCAAGATGATAGTATCGAAATCCGCCTCCTCCTTGCCAGTTAACTGCTTGGGTAATTCCGCCTTTATCTTCACCATCAATTAATTTTTTAAGTCTGGGAATAATATGTGTATGACAATGTTCTCCTAGTTCAATCATGATCCAGCGTCTTCCCATTTTGTGCGCGACTGCGCCTGTTGTTCCTGAACCTGCGAAGGAGTCTAATACTATATCACCTGGATTTGTTGCAATTTCAATAATTTGATGAATTAATTTCTCTGGTTTTGGAGTCGCAAACGGATCTTTAGGATTTAGGGCAAGTATTTCTCTTCGAGCATCTTGGGTATGACCGACCTCTTCATAAAGCCATATTGTTGAAGAAACTCGTCCATGTGAACGCAGTTCCGAAAGAAATTTTTTAAGGCGGGGAGTCGAATTTTTTCCATCTTTACCCCAATAAATTTTATTCTCTTTTATATGTTGTTGATGGGTTGATTGATCAAATGCCCACACACGAGTTTGCTTTGGCCATATTTCCTCACTAGTATTAGGATTACGAATAGGATAATAAAGATTAGGACGTTCATTAGCAGATTTTGCACAAGTGTAATTGTCTGACATCCAAGCTCCTCTTGGATCATTATCAGGATTAGAATATAGCTGATTTTGTTTAATTGTTCTAGCAAGTTTATTTGGTCGCCAGATAGACTTATTTTTTGCAAGAACTAATATATGGTCATGACTATCACTAAACCATAATGCGTCATTAGATGGAGCATATTTTTTTTGCCAGATTACATTCGCAACAAAATTTGCACGTCCAAAAATCTCATCACACATTACTTTCAAATAATGAGCTTCATTATCATCAATCGTAATCCACAGCGAACCATCTTCAGATAATAAGTTACGCAAAATTTCTAGACGATCCCGCATTAAGCCAAGCCAAATAGAATGTTCAACTCCATCATCATAATGTTCAAAAGCTGACCCTGTATTATAGGGAGGATCTATAAAAATACATTTAATTCTTCCTGTAAATTCCTGCTCTAAAGCCTTGAGAGCTAACAAGTTATCCCCAAAAATTAAGCGATTATCAAAAATATCATGTTCACTAACTCGATGTGCAGCATGATGAGATTTATCAGGATCTTCTAGCAAAATTCGCGGCTCTAATTTCGGGCGAATTTCTTTACCAATCCATGTAAGTTCAAGTCTTTGCTTTTTAGTCATAATTAATTTCTATCTCAACATTTCAACTGTAAATATATTGATATCTTTAATCTGAGTGTCTTTACTTTGCTAATTCCTGCATTACTGTACTTGTTAAAATTTCAATGTCTGTTAAACTTCTAAAAATAGCCAAATATCCTTTATCATCACTACCAAACTCAGATTCAGCGAGAGTATAAATTAACTCAGCAAGCTCTATACCAATTCTGGAAAGCTCAGTTTGATCATCTTGAGATAAATTAACTTCAGGCTTATTCATTAAAGGTTTATAGCGTCTTGATAAAATATTCAATATAAAAAATCTACCATGTTGATAGAAATTTTTACGACGAGTTTCTGTTTCTGCTTTTCGAGAATCTTCAAAAATCTGATCAAGATATTCAAATATACGCACATACCGACAAAGTGTAATTCCTGAAATTTCATTACTAAAAAGTGTGGAATAATAACGCTTATAAAGTTGACTAATTTCTTTTTTTGCAGCAACAACTATTTCAGTATTATCGCTAAAACAAGCAAGGGCAACTGCCGCTTTTTCAATCGTAATTGCATCCTGATTATCTGCTGAGGGACGATATTGATATACAATGTTTGATACCATACATTCCTGTCGCAAACGCTCTTGATTGGGATCTAATGCTGCAAAATAAATATCACGCACAGTATTTTGCGTATTCCTAGCTTTCGTAATCTCTACCCCTATTTTATCTGATTGTGTCCCTACTTCAATTATTGTTACTAATAATTTTGCCTCAGCAGATATTGAAACATTAGTATTAAGTACAGATGCAATAGATCCCACTGTTTGCGCTCCATTAACTACAGAAAAGCCTTCTAAAGTAAATTGAGTTGATTCTTGATTATGTCCAGATGGTAAACTAATTTTTGCACAAGTAATCGTTAATCCATTATTCAGATAAAAAAGTTCCGATGGTTGATCTTTTACAGTTTCAGCGATTGCCAAATTAACATCCTTCGTCCCTAGATAATAACGAATGTTTTGCTCAAATAATGACTTATTATATTGATTATATAAAAATGCAAGCTCAGAAGCTCTAACTAATCCATAAAAAGCCCTGCGTGGTTGATGTAAATAGTGCCAGTTTTCCAGAGTTAAAACAACATTAACAGATGCGATCGCTTGTTTTGCTGTCAACCAACTATAAATCTTCTCAATATTTAGATCCTGCCACTCAAAGCGCGACTCAAACTTATTTAGTTCATCTTGTAATTGATTGAGATCATTAACTACATGAGAACCAATATTTCCATCCAGATATACATTACAGCCAACTATTTTTAGCCTATTTGTATCTAAAGCATCCTCAACATCTTGTTGCAAACGAGAAAAACCCGCATTAAATTTTTGAAAGCGTTTATTGATGAGATCCCTGATTCCATCGCATAATTTCTTATTATCTCCCATATTTGGAGCATTTCCCGCCTTAGATTGAACTATCCAAAGCAAGTTTTTAATCCGATCAAAATAAACTGCATCAATTCCGTTATCATTTTCACCATTGATAATCGAGTTAGCAGCTTGAGCAGGAGTAATATCAGCAAGATTAGCGATAGCAAATGCTGCTAAAGAACGGCTTAGACGATTTTTTTCATGTTGATCTGGTGTCCAATTTCTCTCAATTTGAGGGATCATAGAAAAATAATCCCGTTTTAGTTCATCAATGATTTGAGTTTTTTTGGGATTGGTATTTTGCTTAGACATTGAGCGATAGCTAATATTGGAATTGTTTTTAAAAGAGAAAGATTTAGGTCTTGGGAATCAGGACTTCTGCCCTTGGAGGGAATGTCAGACCAATAGAACTACGAAGTTTTGGCTGCTATTCCCGATGAATTGGGAAGCCCACACTGTACCGAAGGTCAGTGTGTGGTAGTTCACTACATCATCTCAGAATCAGGTACAGCCGGGATACCTATATTTAAAACAACCATAACCAAACAGGCAGAGTAAATAATAATACTATAATTCCCATAGCTAAAGCGGTAACGGCTAAATCACGATCAAGATTAAATGTTTCCGCTATTACCAGTGTAGCTAAAGCTGGAGGCATGGCCATTTGCAAAACTATCACCTGTGCAGCATTACCTGTCACCCCAAACAGGGAAAGAGTGCTACCCAAAATCAGCGGAACTAGTAACATTTTGATCAAGATACTACTCCCAGCTTGGGGTATTTTTCGCCAAGATTTCAGTTGTGAAAGTCTCATACCAATTAACATTAAAGATAAGGCCACCGCACCCCAAGCCAATTTTTCTAAACAAAATACCACTGGGGCGGGAAGCGCAAATTGATATAATAATAAGCCAAATCCAAAACTCCAAAGAGCAGGATTAATGAAAATTACCTTTGCTATTTGGCTATGATTTTGGATATTATTGCTAAACTTAGCCGCGAGAACCACACCTAAACCATAAGCTCCAAAAAGTGAACCTAGCATATCGTAGAATAAAGCCCAAGCAAAATATTCCTTACCAACCATTGCTAAAGTGATGGGAAAACCCAGATTACCTGTATTCCCTACCATTGCTGCTAAAATCAAACTACCTTGAGTTGCTGGTTGGGGGACTGAATTGCTCAAATAGGCTTGTACTTTGATTTTTAACCAAGCTAACAATGCTCCTAAAAAGATGGCTAAATGTGCTATTACTGGTGCAATCCAAATCTGTCCTGATAAGTCTGTTTGTATTAAAAAACCAATAACACTGATGGGTACTCCCACCCAAAAGAGAAATTTACCTACGTAAGTGGAAGCATAACTAGGTAACTTAAGTCCTAATATAAATCCTACTAGGATTAATCCCACTAACTTGATATATAGTTCTAAAAGATTTATCAAAATTACACCTAGAACAATTCAAAATTAAGAATTAAAAATTAAAAAAACTGTTGCCTTTTGCCTTTCTTAACTATTAAACACAAACAGGAGCAAACACTTGAACAAAGCTGGGTTTACTAAAAAACCGTATAATTCAAATTCTCACTCTGATGATGATATTCCGGTGGCTCTCCGCGATACGAATGATGTAGGCAGTAACATAAAATTAAAACCACAAGTTTTAATCATCGGTGGATTTACCGGATTTTTGCTGCTGGCTGTCACTAGTGGTTTTTTGTTTTCGCTGAAGACACTTAATAAGCCAACTACTAATTCTCTAGCTGAACCGATTAGTCCTAAATCTGTAGCTACAAATACTCCAGTTAGTAATAATGATAATGATACGGTGTTAGGACATTTCCCATATTCAGAAGCACCAGAATCAGAATTAGCACCGATTACAGGTGACAGTAGAATCAGAATGCGAAAATCTGCTGCTGTGAAATTTCAAGCAATGGTACAAGCGGCTAGAAGTGCGGGTGTAAATTTAGTCCCAATTTCTGGTTTTCGTTCTGTACAAGAGCAAAAGCAGTTATTTTTCGGTGTGGGCGCACAGCGTAATCAAACCCCAGCGGAAAGAGCAGCCCTCAGCGCACCGCCTAATCATAGTGAACATCATACAGGTTATGCTGTGGATGTTGGTGACGGTGCAGTCCCAGCGACTAATCTTCAAGCCAATTTTGATAATACCAAAGCTTATCAATGGTTACAAGCTAATGCCGCCAAGTTTAGTTTTGAAATTTCTTTTCCTAAAGATAACTTACAAGGTGTGAGTTATGAACCTTGGCATTGGCGTTTTGTAGGTGATACTGATAGTTTAGAAACATTTTATAAAGCTAAAAATATCAAACCTGTAAAAACACCATAATGATCATCAGAGAATATCAATTATCTGACACTGAAGCAATTATGAAATTGTTTTATGATACAGTTCATCAAATCAATATTGATGATTATACTCAAGAACAGGTAAATGCTTGGACTGGAGAAAGTATGAATTATGAATTTTGGCATGAAAGGTTAAAATCTAAGCTACCTTTTATTGCGGAAAATCATGGTGAAATAGTTGGTTTTGCCGAATTAGAAACAAATGGTCACATTGATTGTTTTTATTCTCATAGCCAATACCAAAGGCAGGGTATAGGTTCAAAACTCTTAACTCATATAGAAAATACGGCAAAATCCAGAGGAATTAATTGGCTATATGCGGAAGTAAGTATTACCGCAAAAGCATTTTTTCAACATTGGGGATTTACTATGGTCAGGGAACAAGAAGTGGAACGTCGAGGTATAAAACTTAAGAATTATGTCATGGAAAAATATCTATAAATTGCTTATTTATTATGAACGAGAAAGTTATTAATTGAAATAGGAAAATAATTAAATATTCAGTCGTTAGAAAAAATATGAATATTACTCATCACAGAGAACTAATGCAATTGAAGATCGCCTTAAAAGTAGAAATTAAAAAACGTCAAAAAATAGAGAATGATTTGCGATCGCTCACAGCCAGAATTGATCCCCGTCTGCTTCCTATTCCCATTGTCGTTTTTACCACATCTAGAGCACAAAATGATCTTTGGGAAGCCTATAATTTAAGTGTCGCTGGTTA
>JANMEE010000041.1:0-5965 GCA_031376645.1 Dolichospermum sp. OTE_75_concoct_329_sub
TCACTGGAGATCAGCGTCAGTGAGTTAATTGAAAGAGTGGGTAGAAATATGTATGGCAATATCAAGAAAGATGACTGTGACTAAAGTCACACGAGCCGCTTATATCTCAGGGCTAAAGCCGCTGAGTTTTACGCTTACCGGCTGTTCCTATAAAAAAAGGTGAGCTTTTTCAGCCCACCCAACAAAATCAGAGAATATCCTGCCAGGATTAACCTAACAATGCTTTGGCTGTAGCTAAAACATTATCAACGGTGAAGCCAAACTTCTCTAAACAAATACCACCAGGAGCAGAAGCACCAAAAGTATCAATACTTACGGTATCGCCTTCAGAACCGATATATTTGTGCCAACCGAAGCTACTAGCAGCTTCTACAGATACACGTTTTGTAACAGCTTTAGGGAGAATTGATTCTCTATAAGCTGCGTCTTGTGTATCAAACAAGGTAGAGGAAGGCATAGAAACAACACGAACTTTCTTACCTTCCGCTGTGAGTTTTTCCGCTGCACTAACACAGAGACTCAATTCTGAACCTGTACCAATCAGGATGATATCAGGTGTACCTTGAGAATCAACAATTGTATATCCACCCTTAGCAACACCTGCAATAGATGTACCGGCTAAGTTAGGGACATTTTGACGAGTGAACGCCAATAATGTGGAAGCGTGGGCTTTAGATTTCTCAATTGCGACTTTATAAGCTCCAGAGGTTTCATTTCCGTCTGCGGGACGAATGACGGTTAAATCAGGAATAGCTCGCAGAGAAGCAAGGGTTTCAATGGGTTGGTGTGTAGGACCATCTTCCCCTTGGCCAATGGAGTCATGAGTCATAACCCAAATTGAGCCAGCTTCAGAGAGAGCAGCCAAACGAATAGCAGCCCGCATATAATCGGTGAAGATCAGGAAGGTTGCACCGTAAGGAATTAAACCTGAGTTATGTAACGCCATACCGTTACAGATTGCACCCATGGCGTGTTCCCGGACACCAAAGTGAATGTTACGGTTTGCGAATTGTCCTTTCTGGAAGTCCCCAGCACCTTTGAGTTCAGTGAGGTTGGAGTGGGTTAAGTCAGCAGAACCACCAATTAACTCAGGTAAAACAGCCCCTAGTTTATTGAGGCAATTTTCTGAATGTTTGCGGGTAGGTAATGCTTTATCTTCGCTTGTGTAAGTAGGTAATACTTGATCCCAACCGTCTGGTAATTTGCCGCTAACGAAACGTTCAAATTCCGCCGCTTCTTGGGGATATTTAGCTGTGTAATCAGCATAAGTCTTGTTCCAGTCAGATTCGTAACCAGCACCACGTTCTACTGCTTTACGTGCATAGTTAAGAGCATCTTCAGGAACGACAAAAGCATCGTATTCCCAACCTAAATTTTTGCGGGTAGCGCTTGTTTCATCAGGTCCTAATGCTGCACCGTGAATACCTGCTGTATTAGACTTGTTAGGAGAACCATAACCGATGGTGGTTGTCACCTTAATCATGGTGGGTTTGTCAGTTACAGCTTTAGCTTCGGCGATCGCTTTGGCAATTCCTGCTAAATCGGTGTTACCATCTTTAACGTGCAGAACGTGCCAACCGTAGGATTCAAACCGTTTGGAAACATCTTCAGTGAAAGCTACATCGGTGGAACCATCAATAGAGATGTGGTTGTCGTCATAAAGAGCAATGAGTTTACCTAATCCCCAATGTCCGGCAATGGAAGCAGCTTCACCGGAAATTCCTTCCATGTTGCAACCATCACCAACAAGCACATAAGTGTAATGATCAACGATTGTGGCATCAGGTTTGTTGAATTTAGCAGCTAGATGTGCTTCTGCTACGGCTAAACCAACTGCATTGGCAATACCTTGACCCAATGGTCCTGTTGTGACTTCTACACCGGCTGTAACAAAGTTTTCGGGGTGGCCTGGGGTCTTAGCACCCCATTGACGAAATTGTTTGATGTCGTCTATGGTAACGCTATCGTAGCCGGTCAGGTACAATAAGGCATACTGCAACATTGAACCATGACCAGCGGACAAAACAAAGCGATCGCGGTTGAACCACTGAGGATTTTTGGGATTATAGCGCATGAAGCTATCCCAAAGGACAAAAGCCATTGGAGCCGCGCCCATCGGTAGTCCAGGGTGTCCTGATTTAGATTTTTCTATGGCATCTACAGCCAAAAAGCGGATGGAATTAATACAAAGTTCTTGGACGGATTGGGTTGCAACAGCCATAATCTCTTATTGTTAACGATGGGTTAGGAGTCTTTTTAGCTTTTTCTGGCTGGGTTCATTATCAAGTGATCCCACTTTCTTTATCATCTCATTCCTAATTGTCAATAGACAAGCGGGATCTTCTGAGTTTTTAGTGATGAATAAAGCCGATAATTTGGTTATCCTCAACTAAGGGTTTGGTGAGGAATAATCTCTATCATACTTGCCATAGGTTCACTTCTTTAACAGCTAACCAGGAGCAAAATTATTTAGGGCTTGATAATACAAGTCTTGGTAATGGGTAATTAGGTGATTAACTTTACCTGTCACAGGGCGGAATTTAGAATTTAGAATTTAGAATGAATACAGCAGAAGCTTTTTGTCAGATTCGGAATGGTTCATTAACTTACGCCCTACGGTACTACTACACAAGAGCGGAAATTAATTAACTATTTAAAATACAAGAAAAGCCTACTTGATCAAACTTTTGACTTCCACCCTGCGGTGCTAGGGAGTAAATTTCTTGAAGGCTAAAGTAACATTATGACCACCAAAGCCAAAGGAATTAGATAAAGCTACCTCGACTACTTGAGCGCGGCTGGTGTGGGGGACATAATCTAGATCACATTCAGGATCAAGATTTTCGATATTGATGGTAGGGGGAATTTGATCATGAGCGATCGCTAAAATAGTTGCTACGGCTTCAATCCCACCAGAACCACCTAACAAGTGTCCTGTCATGGATTTAGTAGAACTGATAGCTACTTTATACGCATGATCTCCCAAAGCTTTTTTAATCGCCTTAGTTTCATTCACATCATTTGCTGATGTACTAGTTCCATGAGCATTAATGTAACTTACCATTTCTGGAGCGATCGCCCCATCTTTCAAAGCTAATTCCATCGCTCTAGCCGCACCTAAACCACCAGGAATAGGAGAAGTCATATGATAAGCATCACAGGTCATCCCATAACCAATAATTTCCCCGTAAATCTTGGCACCACGACTAAGAGCGTGTTCTAACTCTTCGAGAATTAAAATTCCTGCCCCTTCACCCATAACAAAGCCATCACGATCTCGATCAAAGGGACGACAAGCATGGGCTGGATCATCATTACGAAAGGATAGGGCGCGAGCAGCCGCAAAGCCTGCCACTGATAGAGGTGTCACTGCGGCTTCACAGCCACCGCAAATCATGGCTTTAGCGTAACCATTTTGAATCTGCCGAAAAGCATCCCCAATAGAATTAGAACCAGCCGCACAAGCTGTTACAGAACAGGAATTTGGACCTTTTGCACCAGTATGAATTGCTGTTAATCCTGCTGCCATATTGGCAATCATCATGGGAATCATGAAAGGACTACAACGACTAGGACCACGTGTTGGATCTAAATAAATGGTTTGTTGGTCTTCTAATACCTTAATTCCACCAATACCAGAACCGATGATCACACCAACTTCTTCAGCGTTGAGATCATCAATTATTAAACCTGAATCTGCAACAGCTTGTTTAGCCGCTGCCACACCCAATTGGGCAAAACGATCCATGCGCTTGGCTTCTTTGCGATCCAAGTAATCATGCGGATCGAAGTTTTTGACTTCACCCGCAATGCGACAATTATGTTTAGAGGCATCAAAAGCGGTGATATAGTCAATACCATTCCGCCCGCTTAATAATCCTTCCCAATATTCGGCTGGTGTGTTACCAATAGGAGTAATTGCGCCCACACCTGTTACAACAACGCGGTTACGTTTATAATCTGTCATGATGGCATTAAATATGGCGAAAAAGCAGCAGGTTGAACAATTAAGAGGGCTGAGTTCCGAGTTAAGTATTCTGAGTTAAGAGGATACTGTTTGCTCAATATTATGGAATTTTGGGACTTTCCTGGAAGTCAAATTTACAGTTTAGACACTTAACACTCATGTATAGGCGGGTTTGTCCAGTTAAGCTGGATACCGTTAAAGTATTTCTTTAAACCCGCCAATACTGAATCACAACTTATTTATGCGGATGCAGGAACTTTACCGCTGATATAATTCACTGCGTCTTGAACGGTGAGAATTTTTTCAGCCGCTTCATCAGGAATTTCGATATCAAATTCTTCTTCTAAGGCCATGACTAACTCCACTGTATCTAGGGAATCAGCCCCTAAATCATCAACAAAACTAGCTCCTGGAATCACTTTGGATGGATCTTCAACAGAAAGTTGTTCAACGATAATTGCTTTAACTTTTTCAAAAATATCTGCTTGGCTCATAAATAAAAGTCCTTAACAAGTTGCTATGATTTGCTCTCAATGAACAAAGTTTTTTTTGGCCATATACATCTTATCGGAAAGGGTGAACCTGAGTATAGGTTCTATCATTAAAACTGGGGATTGGAGATTAGGGGTTCCTTTTAGGAACTACGGTCAGAAACGGTAAGTTCTACCGAGATTGCCTGTGGAGCGGACAAACCTCTTAGGAGTCATTCTAAGACCGTGATTAAACAGGAAATAAACACCAAAATTATCGCTGTCCAGATGTGTCTAGACTTTGGTAATTTTGGGTAAGTTTTATAGAACGGTTTAAAGTACCAATCAATAAAATCCCCATCACCTCTAAACAGTCAAGCAAATATAATCTTATGCTATCTAAAACGCTAAAATACGCTTATTATCCAGGTTGTGTAGCTCAAGGGGCTTGTCGGGAACTGTATCTATCAACTCAATCTCTAACTCAAGCGTTGGGTATTGAACTGGTTGAACTAAAAAAAGCCGCTTGCTGTGGTTCTGGTACATTTAAAGAAGATTCTCAACTATTAGAAGATACCGTTAACGCCAGAAATATTGCTTTAGCAGAATCGTTAAATCTGCCTTTACTCACCCATTGCAGCACTTGTCAAGGTGTTATTGGTCATGTTGATGAACGGTTAAAAGAATGTCAATCCACAAATCCCGAATACCTCAACAAAGTTAATGGTTTATTAGAAAAAGAAGGCTGTTCTCCTTATCAGGGGAGTACAGAAGTTAAACATCTTCTTTATGCTTTAGTCACAGATTACGGTTTAGAAGAAATTACACAGCGTGTAACCAAAAAATTAAGCGGATTAAAATGTGCAGCTTTTTATGGCTGTTATCTGCTCCGCGCTCAAAAATCAATGCCCTATGATGATCCTTTTCAACCCGAAGCAATGGAAAATGTATTTCGGGCTGTAGGTGCGACACCCGTTTATTATCGTGGTAGAACTCAATGCTGTGGTTGGCCTTTGTCTAGTTATGCAACAACAGAATCTTTTAAAATGGCCGGAAATCATATTCAAGAAGCTTTAGCTAATGGTGCTCATTGTATTGTAACACCATGTCCTTTGTGTCATTTGAATTTAGATTCTCGTCAACCAGAAGTAGAAAAAGTGATCGGGCAAAAGTTAGGTTTACCAATCTTACACTTACCCCAATTGATTGCTTTATCTTTAGGTGTCAATCCTCAAGCACTCGGTTTAGAACGACATATTGTGTCTACAAAACCCGTTTTAGAAAAATTAGGTTGGTAAAAGATCACCGAAATTTAGATCCCCGACTCCTTAGAGGATGTTTGATAGCTTGCGTGGCTTTAGCCATAAAGTTCTCTTGTCTGTATCAAAAGTTTTAGATCCCTCTAAATCTCCCAATGAAAGTTATATTTAGATTCTGGTTCCCCCCTTTTTTAATCGGGTTTAGGGGGGGATATAAAAGTTTTTAATATTCCACATATGAATCTAATGAACTAATATCTATTCTTCAT
>JANMEE010000051.1:0-13873 GCA_031376645.1 Dolichospermum sp. OTE_75_concoct_329_sub
TAAAACAGGCAATGGAATCTATTCGTTTTATAGATGTTATTTCTTGGACTGAATCTATTTTTGGTTCTTCCATGCTCTCCCAAAGACGAAACCTTAAATCCGCGAATATTTATGACACAGAACCTGCATGAAGTCTTATGGCTAAAGGATTCACAGAATTAACACACTAGCTGAAAGCCAGATGTAAAGCTATTTTTGAGAATTGATTCAATGCGTTGATGTCTAACTTCGTGAATTTGTCCAGTAAATTTATGCCAACTTTCTTTAGCTTGGAGAATAAATTTCTCTACAAAGTCCGCTGTTTCACTATTTTCAGCAACAGTATAGGTACAGTAAATTCTCAAGAATTTGTTTTTGCGATCGCCTTGATTTGTTAAATCTCTAATTCGCAATCGTTCTGACCGAATTAACAACATTAGTTCATTACTGCGACAATTTTCTTCTAATGCTTTTAGTTCCTGTTGACGGTTATGGTCATCTGTAAATGAACCCAGGTGGAAGGTTAAAGATTCACCATAGGGTATTTCTTTCAGTCCGGCTTCTATACCTGCAAAAATTGGTAAAATTTGACTATCTGGAAGTGAAGAATGGATACCTTGACAGTCAAAGCAGAATTTAATTTGAATATCGTCTTTTCGCTTGAGGATAATTGCACCAACATCTTTTCTGCCGGCTATGGAGATATTAGCGATCGCTGCAATATGAGTTAAATCCTCAAAAGGAGTCAGACGTTTGGCTACAGAAATCTCTTGGGCAGAGATATTTTTATTTCCTACCTTATCTTTAGATATTTTCTCTTTCGTTGAAGAATTAATTGCCATGATTTCGGTACTCAAATAATGTAATTTTTTCTGTTAACCTACTTATGCAACGAGTTTTGATTTTTTACCTAGCCTATGGTCAGCACTATTTTGAATTTGGCACGACCATCTTTTTTGCAGTTGATGTTAGTATTTCTGGTTCTTGAATCAGCGAATAAAAGCGTTTGTATCCTCTAGTAACTCTGGGGACTGTGAGAAACTTTGATAACCAGGTTTTATTACTGGTAAGAGTCCACCAAGTTCCCCACCCCCAAGCAATAACTAATCCAGTCACTAACCAAGAAGCTTGAAGACTTTGTTTGCAGATTAAGTATGTAATCAGTGCAATAGCTGTCCAAGGAAAAACTTGATCTGCTGGAAATGGTCCAATTCTCGGCTGTTCCCCCAAAATTCGATTGACTGTTCTAAATTCTTTGCGCTTCATCATCTCTATTATCTGAGGTTTTTGAAGGTGTAAATTTAATCTAAACTGCTATTATCAGACTGAGAGAAAAGCTGAAATTTTGTCCGTTGTATTGTCAAAAAGTAGTTAATTTATCCAAGAGTGATAGAAGTTGTTGAGAAACGAGCGCTCGTTATGCAGAAAAATTCAAGGATCTGGAGTCAAAATTAAAACTGTCTTATTGTCTGGCTTTTAACTTAGATTCTGTACCTCACGTATCTGGAATCTGCTATAAATTTCTAAAAACTACTCTTTAAGAAAGAGTTCAACCCCTCTTCCTCTGAGCTATTTAAGCCGCATTACCAGTAATCAAACCTGTGAGAATATCGCCAACTACAATAGTAACGCTGATGATCAGCGGAGTTCTCGCTAAATTCTGCCAATCTTCATCGTTTCTGGCAGCATTGACAATTCTCACCAAGGAAATACCAAGATACAGCAAAAACAATGCTCTAAGAACATTAAAAAATAGTGCAACGGCATCAGCCGGCATTCCTGCAAAAGCTCCTGTCATCCATGTTTGTGCGCCATTAAAAAATTGGGCATTTGCTGATGTTGTGGTGAAATCAAAGGTGAAAATTATACAGATAATACCAACTGAAATGGCATAAAAGTTGATTCCCCAACGGCGTTGCAATTTTTCAAATTTAGTCAGCAATTTATTTGCTACTTTGGGAAATGCTGCGATGATGGCAGTCAGCAAGATTAAAACAGACATCAGCAGGTGATTAATGGATGTATTTGCCAGCACTAATGCTGTTGCTGCTGCTACCAATAAGAAAATTGAACTTTTTTTATCAACTGGGCGACGCTGGGATACTATTGGATAAACGTCAATCGCCTCTTGTTTGGGAATTTGGTAATTACTGCAATCAGGACTATTGTGTATTCTCATGTCTCAATCTTTATAATTACTTACGAATAAGCATCATTTTCTACTATCCTGCTTCTCTGAGTCAGCTATCAAATTTCGTAATTGCAGATATAAAATAATGTCTTATTGTTTTTCATGCTTTTTACTAAATTATTGTTGTAAAAATTATCAAAAATATATCAATTGATATAAACATTGTAGTCAATCTATAAAAGTCTATTTTTTAACCGCTTTTAGTATAGCAACTGTAATCATGTCCACAAATTGTGGACATGATTACACGTAAATTATATTTGATACAAAAGTAACATATTTTAATGAGTTGTTTACTCATATAAGTTCGCCCTAAATTATTAAACTATCCTACTATTATGAAAATTTATGTACTTTTACCCAAAACTTAGGTAAAAAGCGCACTATCTAAAATGGATAAGATATGATTCAAACTGATAATTGGAGTTTTAGGTTTCTAAAACCCAGCTACAGTAATTGATTTGTCTCCAAAACTTTTAAGCATAGTGATGGTGTAGAGCGATCGCTATTAATTTTTGAAACACAATAGTAAATTGATAAATCTGTAACATTATGACTACAGGTGATCCAGTTAAACAAATTAGAGACTTACGAAGATTATTAGACTTATATCGTGAGGGTTTTCCTATTCTTAAAGAGTTAGTACAAAATGCTGAAGATGCTCAAGCATCCTGTTTAGATTATGGTTGGTTAGAAGGTTTATCTCAAGCTGAACATCCTCTATTAAAGTCACCTGCACTTTTTTTTATTAATAACGGGAAATTTGATAAAGTTGATGCTCGATCACTGTTTTATTTTGATGTTAGTGGAAAATCAGATCAAGAAGGTACAATAGGAAAGTTTGGACTTGGCTTAAAAAGTGTATTTCATTTATGTGAAGCCTTTTTTTATTTAGCTCCTTCTTTACCAGCAGGTTCAAAGCCAAGTTGTAATATTTTCAATCCTTGGGAACGTTCAGGTTATCATGATGACTGGGATAAATTCAAGGAAGAAGATCAGAAAATTATACAGAAACATTTACAATCTTTTCTTAAACAGCCTGAGTATCAATCAGGTAAGTGGTTTATTGTTTGGATACCATTACGTCAAAAAGCTCATCAAACTATACAAGAGAAAGATGAAAATGGTACACATTTAGGAACAATAAAAACTGAATTTTTTGAAAAATTTGAAGTTCCTGAATTTTTGCAAAAAGACAAATATTTCGATCAAATTAGTAGTTTATTATCTAATTTACATAATCTTCAAATTATTAGATATTGGCAAGATGGAAAGATAAAATATCAAGCTCAGTCAAATTATGATAGTAATTATAGTCGTTTACAATTAAAGGAACTTGAAGAAGTATTAGGAATACAAAAACTGTTTAAAGGTAAATTTGAGATTATTAAATACGATATTGAAAAACAAGATATTACCACAGAAAATTATTATTTTGGTAATGAAATCATTTTAAATCAACAGGAATTAATTGATATTCTTCAGCATGAAAAATTAAAATTAGAAAACACGGCAAAAATTAAAGCTCATTGTGCTGTAATTTTCACTCGTAATTGCCATAAATTAGGTGAAAAATCTTCTTTAACGTTAAGGTTAGCAACTTTTTTACCAGTTCCTATTCATGGAGATGAAAAAGATGAGATAAAAATTGATTGTTCTTCAAAACATAGCTATCACTTGACTTTACATGGTTACTTTTTTATTAATTATGCTAGAACAAAAATAATTGGCTGGGAATATGCAAATTTAAGAGTTAAGGAAATTCAAGTTCAAGTTGATAGGGAAAAATCAAGAGAAGAATTAGAAACTGAATGGAATTTTATTTTATATAATTACTTATTGTCTCATCTTCTTGAATCTCTATCACAATTTGCGGATCAATATAGTTTACCTCCTTCAGAAATACAGGCTATTTGTCAATCGCTGAAATCTTCTGAATTAAACTTATTTAATGAAAATAATTTATCTACTATTTATCGTAAGTATAAATATATTTATCGAATTACCTCCAATAGTGAAACATGGGAGTTAATAAATATTAATGAAAAAGTTTTAATACTTCCTAGTATTCCTGAACTTCCTAGTATTCCTGATTGGGTATGGGTAGTTTTTACAAAACTAGGAGAATTATCTAATAATGTTTATTTTACTTTGAAGGAAAAACCTAATCTATATTCTGCAAATACCTATAATGAGTGGACTTCTCAAGAAATATGTGATGTTATTCAAAGCTTAACATCAAAAACTGAAACTATTTTTCAAAATAAGAAATATATTGATTATTTAAGCAGGTTTTTACAATCTTCCCAAAAGCAACTATCTGATCATAACATACTTGATCAAATATTTCAATTAGTCAGAATAGGAATATCTGTAAACAACCATAAAGATTTAGAAAAAAGTATCCAGTCCTTAATAGATATTATAAGCCCAAGTAAACGTTTTACCATCAACTGTCAATACTATATTTTTCAGGAAATATCTAAATTACCTTTATCTATTTTAGTAATTCACAAAGATTTTGAACCTAATGGTAAACCAAGTAGTAAGGAATTAAATGTTGAAGATGCTAAATTAATTTTGGTATGTCTGATAAGACTTTTTGATGAAAATGAAAATGATGATAAAAAACAGAATGAAATTTATAAGTTAATCAAAGAAATCATACCACATAGCAAAGATAGTATTTCAGATATTCTAAAAAATAATCCTAGATTCCCTATTCAGGGTGAGAGTTTAAAAACGAGAAAGTCACAATTTTATCATTACCAAAAGATTACCACAAGTAGCAATTTCTTTGTTAGTGATGGAAAGGATAGTGATGGAAAGGATAAACTAGCTGAATCTCTTCAAAAAGCATTAGCTAATGAAGAAGTTATTATTCTTGAACAACAAATATCAAAAGTTCTTAATATTGATAAAAGTAGTTCATGTTTAAAGTTGCTTACAGCACAAACTAAATTATCTGAACCACAAAACCGACTTGAATTATTAAAGGAGTTATTGAAACAATGTCTAATCTAGCATCTAAAAAACAATTACGCTATTTACTGCACGGAAAACAAGAGCATTTTGACGATATAGATACACCTTTGTATATTACATCTCAAGATTCTTCTCTGTGGCAAAAAATTGCTCAACAAGTTTTAGAGCAAAAACAAGAACTATGGCGTTTAATTGATGGGAGTTTAGCTTCAGAACTATTGGAGAAACAGCAACAATATTTAATTATTAGCAGTCTTCAAGCAAAACAAGTGATTAATTTAATTAAAGAACTAGGTGCTGAATCTGTTAAAGGAGAATCATTAAGTCCAGAAGAAAGAGAGGAATTATTAATTGAAGCTAGTAATAATGAAATTGAACTATGGAAAAATTTAAAATTACATGAAGATATTAATGGTACTTTAGTAAGTATTGGCGAAAATACTTATTTGAACATCCCTGAAATTAACATTGAATTGCCTCAACAGTTACAAGGTAAAGTGACTTTAATCAAGTTAAGTAATAATCCTTTACATAGTGCTTTACAACATCAACACATTTGTGAATGGAATCATAAAACAGCTATTAATTTTCTTCTTGACCAACAACAACCTCATCGTTATTTTGAATATATTTTAAAACTATTAAATCAGTTAAATACCGACGATAAAAGAGACATAAATAAGAAACTAAAACAGACTAAGTGGTTCACTGATTCTATCTGTAAAATAGTTATTGCACCACAAGATGTTATTGATATAAAACATGAAAAGTTGAAAAAGCATATTTCAATAATTGTTAAGTTAGAAGAAGGAAAATATACAACATCAGACCTTCATCATCAATTAAAAAATGAGCAAAAATTATCTAGCTTATTCTCATATTGGGATGAAAATTATGTTATTGATAAAATTTTATCTTGCCCTAATCCTCATGAAAATTGTTGGATTATTTTGGACGCTTTAGATAGCTTATTATCTAATAACAACAATTATGATGATCCTAATCTTTCAGCCGTAGCATGGTTGATTACAACAGAAAATAAACCTATTTCTCCTGCAAATGTTATCTATCATGATGAGTTAAAAAAAGATATTCAGTATATTTTTACTGAAGCTGACAATCAACATATTGAAAGTAAATATGTTGGTTTCTTGATGATAAATAAAGAAATAAAAAGTAAATATCCCAACGTTTGGGAATGGTTGCAAAAGAAACTATTTATTAACAAAATTGATGATATTATTGACAAATTAGAAGAAATCATTAAAAAGTTACCTAATTATGGATTGGGTAGTTTTACGCATCCTAATCACTTGACTATAGAAGATATAAATAAATGGATTGAAACAAAGATTTTTCATCATATTGATGATAAAATTCTACCTTGCTGGTCTTTGTTGAAAAAAATATACCCACCTCAAAGAAAAAAGATATTACCATCTTTACAATCATCATCTTTGAATCCTGAGCGGTTTGTTGCTATTTTAAATTATCTGTCAGAGCATTTTAAGGGGAATGATAAAGATGCGATCGCAGTTTACAATAAGTATCTACAATCAGCCTGTACTGATGTTGAAACTTTTAGAGATTCAATCTTACCAAATATTCAATTACTTAATCAAAAGAATGAATGGAAATCGCCTCAAAAACTTTGCCCAAATTTAGATAATAGCCACGATAATATTAGTAACCTATATCTTCTTAATAATGAACAAGCATATATTCTAATTGAATTGTTAGAACAAAGTTATAAAACTTGTAATAAAAAAAATGATAGACAGGCAAATGTTGAAAAGGAAAAATCAGAAATAGCATTGGTTCTAAAAGACTATTTTAGAGATTGGGAAAAATACATACCTTCAGAATTAATCGGAGGTTTTCTCTGTTTCTTAAGTCATCGAGAAAATCAGGAGTTAGAAAAATTAGTACAAAAATATCTTGTTCACCGAGATTTACAAATAACTTTTGAGAGAGTTTTACCAAGAAGTAGTAGAGATCGAAAGTTTCAAATTAAAGTAAATCAGACAAGATCAGGTAATTTAGTTGAAGTTATATCAATTACTGGAAAACCTTTTCAGGCGGAAATAAATAACGAGAATGACTATAAAAATCTCATTACTAAAACCCCACAATACAATAAGAATACTGGTGTATTAGAAATTACTTTTGTATCTAAACCTAACATAGATAACTTGAGTGCAGCTAAGTTAATCGAATTATTAAAAGAATCAACTAAATGGATTATTATTCATGTTTACCAAAATGGAGAAGAAACAACAAAGAAGGAGATTGATAATCTTTTTGATGATTTAGATAAATCAGAGCAATTACCAATACAAGTAGCTAAAAATGTACTTCTTAATGATTTAAGACAGACACTCAAAAGACTTAGGGTTGATCATGAAGATATCAAGATAAAACTTAATGAATGGAATAAATTAATTACTAAACGTGCCGAATTAGAGAATCTAGGTAAAGAAGTTGGTAATGTTGAGCAAGAGATCAAAAAACTAGCTCAAAATTTGTTAGTGTTAATAAATGAAGAAGAATCTGTTAAATCAGCTATTTTAGATAGTGTTCGTAAAACTATTGAAAGTTACGATTACCAACCTAAAAGTATTCCTTTTGAAATTTTCCAAAATGCTGATGATGCTTTAGTAGAATTAGAAGAAATAACTCAAGGACAACCTATTGAAAGTCATAGATTACAATTTGCTTTGCAGATAAATCAGTCAAACTTAAGTTTTATGCACTGGGGACGACCTATAAATTATATAGGCATAGAAAATCCAGAAAAATATAAAGACAGAGGCTTTCATGAAGATTTACAAAAAATGTTGGCTTTTGACTTATCAGATAAAGGTTCAAATGTTACAGGTATGTTTGGCTTAGGCTTTAAAAGTGTTCATTTAATTAGCAATAAATGTTATATTTTGAGTAAAAGATTAGCCTTTATGGTAGTAGCTGGTTTATTGCCAGATCAATTATCTGATACTGATAAAGAAATTCTTGAAAATCAAATAAAACAAAGCAATTCAAATACTGATGATGGCACAATAATACAATTAGAAATTGATCCTAAGACAAAAAAAGAAATAATCGAAAGTTTCTTAGAATCTGTAAGCATTATGCTTATCTTTGCCAGAAAGATAAAAGAATGTAGATTAGAATTAGATATATTTGATAATTTTCAAAAAATTATTAGTTGGAAAGGATCTAGTTTTATTGATAAAATCACAATTGGAAAAATTGATCTATGTGAAATTATAGAGTCTTCTATCTCATGGATTACCAAAACTGTAATCTGTTTTGAAATTGAAGACAACGCCAAATTACTAATTTTGATTGAAGAAAATAACCAAGAATTAAAGTCTGTAGTTTTACCTAATATATCAACTATTTGGGTTACTGCTCCAACCCAAGCAAAATTAAATCTAGGATTTATTATTAATGCCACATTTGATCTAACAACGGGACGAGATAATCTTGCTAATTCTGAAAAGAATATAAATATAGCGGATCAATTAGGTATAAAACTCTCTAATCTTTTATGTAAATTATATGACAACATTACATCAAATGAAGATTGGGATCGGTTTAAAAAAATGGTTGGCATAAATAATGAAGTTGATAAATATAAATTTTGGGACTTTATATGGAAAGTATTAGTCTTGGATTGGTTGAAACTAAATTACACTTCATCCCCAGTTGAAATAATTAAAAAAATGTTTAGTGGTAATCGTGGAATGGGTTATTTAATAACTCAATGTCCTAGTTTACCTAATGGTTTATGGGGTAATCATCGTCAACTTGTTTGTGTTAATCAAGTTCGTTATTTAGTTACAGGAATATTAGCTAAACAGCCATATTTTGAGAAAGTTTCAACTTGGACTAATTTTAACAGACAATATAAACCTGATCAGATGATTCTTGAATCTGTTTGGGAAAATGTCAAAAAATTATTAGGAGATGATTTACAACAACATCATCATCAAACAATAACCTTAATAGATGTTTTAAAAGCTGAAATACCAAATCAAGAAGTTACTCCAGAAAAAGCTGAATATTTAGGTAAATTAATTACTTCGGATTTTTTACAACAGATAGTTAATGAAGATGAATATAAAAAAATCAAAGAATTTTTACAAGAAATCGAATTTTTATCTAAAGCAAATCAATATAAATCAACTAATCAATTATTAAGTGAAGAATCAACTAATCCAGAAGAGAAAGCCATTGCTGGTTTTGCAGAAGATGATCGAGTTTTACATCCTACTAAGTATCAAGAAACTGGTTTAGAATTTTTCTATGCTTGTCGTCAAAATATTAATATTTTAAACTTTGTATCTGATGCAGATCAGATAAATTGGGCAGAAAAAGCAAAAAATAAACCAGAAAAGACAAAGGCTTTAAAGAGTTATTTTGATAAGGAAGAATCTAAAGAACAAGTAAAAAATCATATGAAAGAAGTATCTGGTTTATCGTCTCAAACACAATCACAAAATTTACGAGAAAATAAACCTATACAATTAAATCCTCAAGAAATTTTAGAAAAAATATATCAATGGTGGCAAAAAGAAGGTGATCGCTATATAAAAAAATATGAACAAAATACCTATCCACAAGGAGTATTTCCGAAAATATCAAAAGATGATGACTTGAAAGATCAAAAATTGCGCGAACAATGGATGATATTATTTGTTTTGGGCGCAACTTATACTATAGGTCGTACTATTCCTGGACATCATCGAGTTTTTATTGAAACGTGCCAAAATTCTGGTTGGTGGAAAATATTTTCTAGTCTTAACCCTAATAATAACTCTGAAGATTGGATTAATATTTTAGATCAATATTTTGATAGTAAAGTAGATCAAATGCCTTATCTTCATTGGTTAAGTCGTTATCCAGTCATTTACTTATTCGATAGATATTTATATGAATATGTCAACGTATTTTATAGCATTAACAATCAAAATAGTGAATTTAGCTTAAAAAGTTTTCTGAATACTAAAAGTAGTCAAATATACCAAGGTACTAATATTAATTTACCACCATTATCTCAAATTTTAGGAATTGGTGCTAATTTTATGGTTCGGGAATTAGTACGCAAAACAATTATCATTAATCGTTTTAATCATTATCATTGTTTTGTAGCTCCTCAAAGAGTGCGTAAACTTTTTACTGAAGAATTAAGATGCAACCTAAACAACGAAGCAGATATTCAAAATTCTGTAGAAATTTATAATTTTTTAGTAGGACACTTAGGACAAGACAAAGCTAATTTTAACCTCACTTTTGATCTTCCTTTTCTCACTATTGCAGACAATAAAGATTTGCAAAAACGATTTTTTGGACATGAAGTAAATGTTTTTGAGCAGGAATAAATAAAACCATGAACATCACCTATCAACGCAACAACTCAGTAAACCATCCCCAACACGGAAGCGGTATAGTCATCTTAGACAACCAAGAAACAGTAATTATACGCTTTGAACATGGAATAGAAGAATGTCCAAAAAGCAGCTTAACCCGTCTAACCACCCTAGAAGAAGCTATAAATAAACCAGAATGGGATGATCCTATCAAAGTCATTACCCACATTCAAGCCCTAGCTATTCGCTCAGTAAACGACCTTTGGGGTATATTTTCCCTAGCTAGAATTAACTTATTACCCCATCAACTTTGGGTATGTCGTCGGGTATTACAACAACTACCTACACGCTGGTTAGTTGCTGATGATGTCGGTTTAGGAAAAACCATAGAAGCAGGTTTAATTTTATCCTCTCTACTAGCAAAAAATAAAATTAAACGAATATTAATTATTTGTCCCGCTTCCTTAGTAGAACAATGGCAAGAAAGATTAAGAGAAATGTTTGATATTCGCTGTACAATGTATACTCCCGAAGCAGATACTCCCAAAAGTGACTTCTGGAATACTCATCATCAAATAGTTGCCTCTTTAGCTACTCTCAAGAAAAATCACAAAGACCGTCATCAACGCCTCTTTTCTGCCACAGAATGGGATTTATTAATTATAGATGAAGCTCATCATTTAAACTCTGATGAAAAAACAGGAGAAACTCTTGGCTATCAATTAATAGACCAACTCATTAATCATTATTATAAAGTCAATTCGGCCGTCTTCTTTACAGGTACGCCTCATCGCGGTAAAACCTATGAATTTTTCTCGTTACTGAAATTATTACGTTCGGAAATCTTTGAACCTAAAGCTGCGAGTAAATCACCAGAAAAACTCCATCAACAAATGCAACAACTGAGACAAGTAATTATTAGAAATAATAAACAAACTGTTACAGATATGCAAGGTAATAGATTATTTAAGCCCTTAATTGTCACATCAGAAACCTATAGTTATTCCCCAGAAGAAACAGAATTTTATGAACAAATGACAGAATTTATCTTAACTGGAAAAACCTATGCTTCTGGCTTAGGAGTATCTGCCCAAAGAACAGTAATATTAGTTCTCATTTGTATGCAGAAACTCGCTTCTAGTTCAGTAGCTGCGATTCGTAAAGCATTAACAAAACGATTAGAGAGAATTTCCCAAAATCGTCAAGAATTGGAAAAAGCTCAACAAAAAAGGACAGACTTATTTGCAGAAATTGAGAGTATTGAATTAACTGGTAGTGATCAATTAAATGAATTGGAAGAAAGAATTACTGAACTGGCTCAAAATTTAATTTTAATGGAAGATGAAAAACCAAAAATAGAAGCATTGATAGAATATTCTCAACGGATTAAACAAGAAACAAAAGTTACTAAGATATTAGAAATATTAGAAAATCAATTTAGTAACCGACAAGTTTTATTTTTTACAGAATATAAAGCTACTCAATCTTTATTAAGAAATGCTTTAATTGAACGTTATGGAGAAAATTCTGTAACTTTTATTAATGGGGATGAAAGATTAGATGATATTTATCAATCCCGTACCCTAGCAGCAGAAAAATTTAATCAAGGCCAGGTCAGATTTTTAATTTCTACCGAAGCAGGAGGAGAAGGAATAGATTTACAAGAAAATTGTTATTCCCTCATTCATGTAGATTTACCTTGGAATCCTATGCGTTTACATCAAAGAGTCGGTAGAATTAACCGTTATGGACAAAAAAAACAAGTAGAAGTAATTAGTTTAAGAAACCCCGACACAGTAGAAACGAAAATTTGGGATAAATTAAATAGCAAAATAGAAAATATTATGCAATCTTTAGACCAGTTTATGGATGAACCAGAAGATTTACTACAATTAGTATTAGGAATGACTTCCCCTACCCTATTTCGAGAAATATTTAGTGGCGCAGAAAAGCATCAAGATAATTTGAATCAATGGTTTGATGAAAAAACTGCTACCTTTGGTGGTCAGGATGCAATTGCAGCAGTTAAGGAAATTGTCGGGAATGTGGAGAAATTTGATTTTCAAAAAGTTTCTGACTTATTACCACAGGTAGATTTACCCGATTTAGAACCATTTTTTGTAAAAATGTTAGCTATTAATAATCGTCGTGTTACCCATACAGAACAAGGAATAGGGTTTAAAACCCCTGATAATTGGCGCAATGAACCGGGGATTTTGCGAGAATATGAGGATTTACATTTTCAACGTCACAAAAGGAGTGATAATAGTGTGAAAACCTTAGCTGTAGGGCATAAAATATTTAATCAATCTTTAAAACAAGCCTTAGAATTTCAGGAAAGTGTTGCTAGTTTTCCAGGTTTAAAATATCCATTATTTATATTTCAGATTATAGACCGTGTTACTGGTACAAAAACCAATGCCCAGCAAATTATTGTAGGTGTAGAACTGCTAAATTTTTCTGTAGATAATGCGAAAATATTAAAAGATTGGGAAATTATTCACCAACTCAATGAATATCTGAAATTACCAAAAACGGCTTTAAGTGCTGAGTCTCCAGCTAAGACTTCAATAGCAACATCAGAAATTATAACATTAATAAATAAATCTCATGAATTAATTACAAATAATTTATCAATATTAAACTTACCATTTCAGATTCCTAAGAGTCAAGCGATCGCTATTTTTTATCCCAGTTATTAAAATATAGGAATCCGGTTTGATTCCTGAACATACTTGTGTAGGCAGGCAAGAGGCAAAAGGGTTTTAGAAGATTTAGGTGTACAGAGTTTTGTATGGCTACGCCACGCAAGCTATCAATAATCAAATAGGAGTCTTATATAAATAAGTTAAATATACGGCTTATTTACCAAATATATCTATATTACCAATTGCATACTCCGATGAATCTACGGTCGAAGATGGTAACCCCTGAAGTTCAGCTTTGTTCCGCATACTTTCCACCTTATCTGCTTCTCGAATAGCTAATGGATTAATTTGCTGACGTTCTGCTAACAACGTCGCCACTGAAATCTCCAATGGTGGTAATTTACTATTGGTAGGCACAGGCATATCTTCTGGAAACATTTGACAGAAAGTAGTAGCCGCAGCCCTCTCCACAATAGTTTGGATTTCTGCACCTACACAACGATTAGTTTCTTTCAACAGTCGTCGCCATTCCTCTTGACTATAAGGGTCAATTTTACCAGAAACATCACCACTAAATCTATCATCAAATCTAGCACAGTGGAGTTTAAAAATACTGTGTCTTTCTCCATAATTAGGCAGGTCTACTTTATAAATGTAGTCAAATCTTCCTGCCCTAGTTAATTCTGGTGGTAGCCATT